>CAZNOE010000198.1:0-1530 GCA_964574525.1 uncultured Bifidobacteriaceae bacterium | reverse complement strand
TCGCATTCCTCACCGACCCTTCCAACAACGACATCCTTATGATAGAAAGGACCGGTCTGATTCGGAGATTGGTTTTCGGCAGCGATGACACTTTGTTCCCGCAAACGCTCACAGCAACGGGATTCTTTGCCGATCTCGCCGATCTCTCCCCGAATCCGGGTGGTGTTTACTATCAGCCGAACCTGCGATTCTGGTCGGACTACGCGGACAAGACGCGCTGGTTCCTGGTGAAGAACACGACCGACACGATCACCTACTCCCGAGACGGCGCCTGGAGCTTCCCCGTGGGGATGACGTGGGTGAAGCATTTCGAGCTTGAAATGGAACGTGGAAACCCGGCCACCACCAAACGCATCGAGACGCGATTTCTCATCAAGACGGCGCAAAATGCCTATGGAGTGTCGTATAAATGGAATGATGCGGGCACGGAGGCGTTCCTGGTACCGGAGGCCGGTGATAACTTTGATCTGACGGTGACCGAAAGCGGCACCACGCGGACACAACATTATCATATTCCCGCCCGCTCTGAATGCTTGACCTGCCACACGGCGGAGGCCGGTGGCGCGCTTTCGTTCAACACCCGCCAGTTGAACCGGGATGATACGATCAACGGAGTCTCGGGCAACTTCCTGACCCTGCTGGATACGGCCGGATATCTCGTCGGGCTCAATGAGAATCCCACCGTCCTTCCGCGGCATGTCCGGCCCAACGAAACACAATTCTCACTCGAATCCAGAGTTCGTTCCTACCTGGCCGTGAACTGCGCTTATTGCCATCGTCCCGGAGGCTCGGGTCCGCCTTCCTGGAACGGCAGTCCAAATTTGAACCTCTGGGAAACCGGACTCATCAATGGTCTGCCCCTGGCTGGGTCCGCGGATCCTTCCCATCGTTTGATCGTGCCCGGCGACCTGAATCGGTCGATTGTCTGGGACCACATTGGCAACACCAATGGCTATTCGCGCATGCCACCGTTGGCCACCAATGAAAAGGACAATGAGGCCATTCGACTCGTTGCCGACTGGATCCTCAATATCCTGCCCGCGCGCAAAGACTACGATACCTGGCGACGCGCCTACTTCGGCGACGTCGTTTCTCCGCAAGGTGAACGCGGGGCCAATCCCGATGGGGACGCCGATTACAATGAGGCCGAGTTCCTCAAGTATTCCAATCCGACCAACGCCCTCGACTTTTGCTCGTTCAAGATTGCGGTGAGCAACGCTCAAGTAAAAATCGAACTGCCGAACTTTGCGGCTCGCCGGGTGACGATCCAGACGTCAACTAATCTGGGCCTCACCGACCCGTGGTCACTCTGGCAAGTGCCGGGAAACAACGGTATTCCCTGGGCTCCCGGACTGACGAACGTCCTTGCCGGCCCCACGGCGGATCCCGAGCGGTTCTTCAAGATCCGGATTGAGGAAGAATAGTCATTTACAGCAGTTCTTCAGAAATCTGGCGCGCCCGGCGTGACTCGAACACGCGACCCTCTGCTTAGAAGGCAGATGCTCTATCCAACTGAGCTACGGGCGCAGC
>CAZNOE010000197.1:0-9200 GCA_964574525.1 uncultured Bifidobacteriaceae bacterium | reverse complement strand
ATGGAAATTTAGCGGACAAGTCATCGCCCCAGTCGTGGCGAATGGCACCGCTGCCGCTAAGTCACCGGAGACATGACAAAACTGAAATCGTTTGTTCGCGAAGGCCATTGGCCGACGCTGCTAAGCGCGTTCCTCTACTTCGACGTGAGCTTCATGATCTGGGTGATGCTCGGCGCGCTCGGCAACTACATCGCCGCCGACTTCGGACTCAGTCCCGCGCAAAAGGGTTTGATGGCCGCCATCCCGCTGCTCGGCGGCTCGATCCTGCGCCTCGTCTTCGGCCATCTCACCGACACCATCGGCGCGAAGAAAACCGGTTGCATCGGACTCGCCGTCACTCTGCTGCCGCTGCTGGCTGGCTGGCTGTGGGCGGATTCCATCGGAAAAGTCTATGCCGTCGGCCTGCTGCTGGGCGTGGCGGGAGCAAGCTTCGCGGTCGCGCTGCCGCTCGCGAGCCGCTGGTATCCGGCCAAGTCTCAGGGCCTCGTCATGGGCATCGCGGGCGCGGGAAACTCCGGCACGCTCTTCGCCACGCTTTTCGCGCCGCGGCTCGCCGAGGCGTACGGCTGGCACGCGGTGTTCGCTTTCGCGCTCATTCCGCTGCTCATCGTCGCGGTGGTTTTCACGTTGCTCGCCAAGGACGCGCCGGCCACGCCCAGGAAACAATCGCAATCCGAATTCCTCGCGGTGCTGCGTGAGCGCGACACGTTGTTGTTCAGTCTGTTTTACGGTGTGACGTTTGGCGGCTTCGTGGGGCTGGCCAGTTTTCTTTCGATCTTTCTGCGCGACCAATACGGCGTCTCCAAAGTCACCGCCGGCGATCTCACCTCGCTCTGCGTGCTGGCGGGAAGTTTTCTGCGGCCCGTCGGCGGGCTGCTCGCGGACAAACTCGGCGGCATCCGCATTTTGATTTTACTCTACGGCGCGGTGGCGATGCTCGCGCTGGCCGTGGCGCAGTTGCCCGGCGTCGGCATCGTCGTCGCGCTGATGATTTGCACGATGGCTTGCCTCGGCCTCGGCAACGGCTCGGTGTTTCAACTCGTGCCGCAGCGTTACGCCAAGCGCGTCGGCGTGGCCACCGGCATCCTCGGCGCCGCCGGCGGCGTGGGCGGTTTCCTCCTGCCGACGATCCTCGGCGCGGTAAAGCAACAGACCGGCAGCTACGCTTGGGGCTTCGGCCTGTTCGCCGCGCTGGCGCTCCTCGCGCTCGGCACACTGCTTTGCTTCCAACGCCAATGGGTGGGGAACTGGGTCAGTGAAGGCGGCCGGGTCAAAGCACCCGCCACCGCGCCGCTGCTCGGCGAGGCCGAAGCTGCCTGACGCACGCGCAATGATCTTCGACGAACCACGCACTTCCGAATCCGGCAACACGGCGGGTGAGGAGTCGCGCGGCGGGACGACGCTGATTGACGCCTTGCTCGCCGAGCAACGCCAGCTCACCGCCATCGAGGAATTTTCCCGCGCGCACGACGCGCATGAAATCCGCGACCGCCGTTACCGCGATTTGCTTCCCGCCACCGCGCCCGCGCCCGGCCAGCAATACGCCTTCGAGGTGGACCTCGACAAATGCACCGGCTGCAAGGCGTGCGTGACCGCCTGCCACTCGCTCAACGGCCTCGATGAGGACGAAACCTGGCGCAGTGTCGGCGCGCTGATTTCCGCCGACGTGCGCGCGCCGCTCAAACAGATTGTCACCACGGCCTGTCATCATTGCGTTGACCCCGCCTGCCTCAACGGCTGCCCCGTCCTCGCGTACGACAAAGACCCGCTCACCGGCATCGTTCGCCATCTCGATGACCAGTGCATCGGCTGTCAGTATTGCGTGATGATGTGCCCGTATGAAGTGCCGCAGTTTTTGCCGAAGCGCGGCATCGTGCGCAAGTGCGACATGTGCCACTCGCGCCTCGCCGTCGGCGAAGCCCCCGCGTGCGTGCAGGCGTGCCCGAATGAGGCGATCAGCATCACGGTGGTCGAGCAGGACAAAGTTCGCGGCAAATATCGCGGCGTGCCGGCATTGAGCAACGAAAAGGAGAAAAGGGGAAAAGGGGAAAAGGGGAAACGAGGCGCGACGCGATTCTCCTTTTCTCCTTTTCCCCTTTTCCCCGCTGCCAATTCTTTCCTCCCCGACTCGCCCAACCCGGCAATCACGCTGCCAACGACGCGCTACGTTTCCCAACGTCCCCTTCCCGCCGATCTCGAAGCCGAAGACGCCCACGACGTGCGCCCCTCGAAGGCCCATCCGCCGCTCACGTTCATGCTCGTGCTCTCGCAACTCGGAGTTGGCCTTGCGGTGATGGATGCGCTGGCGGGCGGAGCTTCGCGCGCCACCGCGCTGGCGGCGTTGCTCACCACCGCGCTCGGCCTGATGGTGGGCACGCTGCATCTCGGCCAACCGCTCAAGGCGTGGCGCAGCTTTCTCGGCTGGCGCAAATCGTGGTTCAGTCGCGAGTTGATCGCGTTCGCCGTTTTCATTGCCGCGCTCGCCGCACACCTCGCCATCCTCCGTCCGTTATCCTCCATCCTCGCCGCGCTCAGCGGATTGGCCGCGGTGGGTTGTTCGGCGATGATCTACGTGGACACGCGCCGCCCGTTCTGGAATTTGCCGATGACGTTCGGAAAATTCTTCGGCACGACCCTCCTGCTCGGCGGCGCGGGCGCGCTGGCCCTGGGAGCGCCGGCGTCCCCGCCGGCGAGTTTCATGGAATTTCACGCCAACCCGCCGGCAGGGGTGCCGGCGCTCCCAGGAATTGCGCTCGCCGCCCTCGTCGTCGTGATCGGCACGCTCTTCAAGCTCGCCATCGAGAACCGCATCTTCGGTTTTCTCGTGGACGAACAAGACCCGCACCTCACCGCGCTGAACAAGACCGCGCTGTTGCTGGCCGGCCCGCTAGGTTTCACTTCGCGTGTGCGAGTGTTTTGCGCGGTTGCCGGCGGCATCCTGTTGCCGCTCGTGGCGCTCCTCGGCGGCAGCACGGGCGTCGCGTTGCCGGCGGTGGCGCTGTTGCTCTGCCTGGCCGGTGAATTGATCGAGCGCCACTTGTTCTTCGTTTCCGAAGTCGCGCCGAACATGCCGGGAGGTTTGGCCGCATGAGCGTCGTCACCAAAAACATTCCTCACGCAAAGGCCGCGAAGGCCGCCAAGGGTCTTGAACCGAAGCCTCACCCGCCTTTGCGTCCTTCGCGTCCTTCGCGTGAGGAAAACTCCTTGCTGCGCCAGTGGACCGGCCCGCTCTCGCAAGACCTCACGCTGCATCCCGGTGACTTCGGCCTCGGCAAAGTCCCGGCGCGCTTGCGGCCGGATGCCACGACGCGCTCCATCTGCGGCTATTGCTCGACGGGTTGTTCGCTCGACGTGCATTTGCAATCAGGCGTCGCGGTGAACCTCACGCCGACGGCGGATTATCCCGTGAATCTCGGCATGGCCTGCCCGAAAGGTTGGGAAGCCCTCACGCCACTCGCTGCGCCGGACCGCGCGACACAACCGCTCTTGCGCAATCCGAAAACCGGCAAACTCGAACCCACCGACTGGGACGAAGCCATGCAAGTCTTCACGCTCAAGTTCCGCGCGTTGATGGATCAGCACGGGCCGGAGAGCGTGGCGTTCCTGAGCACGGGGCAGATTTGCACCGAAGAGATGGCGTTCCTCGGTGCGCTGTGGAAGTTCGGCATGGGCGCGTTGCACGGCGACTCGAACACGCGCCAGTGCATGGCCACGAGCCACGTCGCTTACAAGCAAAGCTTCGGCTTCGACGCACCGCCTTACACTTACGCGGACTTCGAGGAGTCCGACTGCCTCGTCTTCATCGGCTCGAACCTCTGCCTCGCGCACCCAATCATGTGGCAGCGCGTGCTGCGCAACAAAAACAATCCCGACATCATCGTCATTGATCCGCGCAAGACCGAGACGGCAATGAACGCGACGCAACACCTCGCGTTGCAGCCCAAATCCGATCTCACCCTGCTCTACGGCATCGCGAACCTGCTCGTGCAAAACGGCTGGGTGAATTACGGCTTCATCAAACAGAGCACGACCGGCTTTGAGGCGTTCGCCGAGTTTGTGCGGCAGTTCACGCCGAACAAAGTCGCGGCGGAAACGGACCTCACCGTCGGCCAGCTTTATCGCTTTGCCCAAGCCATCGCCACGCGCAAGGCCGTGAGCTTTTGGTGGACGATGGGCGTCAACCAAAGCCACGAGGCCACGCGTACCGCGCAGGCGATCATCAATCTCGCGCTCATGACCGGCAACATCGGCCGCCCCGGCACCGGCGCGAACAGCATCACCGGCCAGTGCAACGCGATGGGCTCGCGCCTCTTCGCCAACGCTTCAGGTCTGCTTGGCGGACGGGATTTCCTGAAAGCCGAACACCGCGAACACGTCGCGAAGTTGCTGCACATCGAGTCGTCGCGCATCCCGGCAAAGAACTCGTTTGCTTACGACGAGATCATCGAAGGCGTCGCTGCCGGACAAATCAAGGGCCTGTGGGTCGTCGCGACGAACTCAATCCACTCGTGGATTGACTCGGCCAAGCTCGACAGCGTTTTCGACAAGCTTGAATTCCTCGTCGTGCAGGACATGTTCACGACGACGGACACGGCGCAACGCGCGCATTTGATTCTGCCCGCCGCTGGCTGGGGCGAGAAGGAAGGCACGTTCATCAACAGCGAGCGCCGCTTCGGTCACGTGAAGAAAATTTCGCACGCGCCCGGCCAGGCGTTGAGCGACTTCAACATCTTCCGCCTCGTCGCCGAATACTGGGGCTGCGCGGAGATGTTCACGCAATGGACTTCGCCGCAAGCCGTGTTTCAAATCCTGAAAAAACTGAGTGCCGGCCAGCCGTGCGACATCACGGGCATCGAGGATTATCGGCATTTGGATGCGAGTGGTGGGATACAGTGGCCGTTGCCTGCACAAACCGTTGAAGCGTTGAAGCGGTCAAGCGTTAAAGCGGTGGCGACCGAACACGCTTCAACGCTTCAACGCTTCAACGCTTCAACCAGCAACGAGCGCCGCCTCTTCGCCGACGGCAAATTCTTCCACCCCGACGGCAAAGCGCGTTTCTGTTTCGACGCGCCGCGCCCCGTCGCCGAGCCGACGGACGCCGAGTATCCGTTCGTACTGCTCACCGGCCGCGGGACGAGCGCGCAGTGGCACACCAACACGCGCACCGGCAAGTCCGCCGTCTTGCGCACGCTGTACCCGGCTGACGCGTATGTTGAAATCCATCCGACCGACGCTTCGCGCTTGCGCGTCGAGCCGAACTCGACGGTCGCGATCATTTCGCGCCGCGTGCGCATCGAATGCACGGCCATCGTCACGCCCACGACGCAGCCAGGCCAGGTGTTCATCCCCATGCACTACCGCGTGACCAATCAACTGACCCGGTCAGAGTTCGATCCGCATTCGCGCCAGCCGAGTTACAAGTATTGCGCGGTACGACTGGAGGCGATCAAAGCATGAGCACGTCGGTCCAACCCACCCCTGACCCCTCCCAGGAGGGGAACGGTGTCGCGTCGCGCACTCATGCAGTTCCCCTCCTGGGAGGGGTCAGGGGTGGGTCCGCCTTCACGCCGGAGCAGAAGGAGTATCTCTCCGGTTTCATGGCCGGCATTGCGCAACGGGGACTGATGCCTTACGTCGGCGAAACGAACGGCGGACGGTTGACGAACGATCCGGCGCAGGGCGGATCGAATCTCGCCGCGCCCGCGACGGAAAGAACGATCCACGGCTTCCCGATCAGCGAAGTCACGAAACAGGAATTGTGGAAGGACGCAGAAAATCCGCTGGATAGTTGGGATCGCCTGCTCGCGCATGCCGAGGCGAACAAGCTTCCGAACGAGGAGGACACGTTTCGCTTCCGCTACTTCGGCATGTTCTACGTCGCGCCCGCGCAAGACAGTTTCATGCTGCGCTGCCGCATCCCGGCGGGCGAGTTGAGCGCGCCGCAGTTGAACGGGCTGGCCGGCATCGCGGACGAATTCGGCAATGGCAAGGCCGCCATCACGACGCGCTCCAACATTCAAATCCGTGAAATTGCTCCGAAGAACCTCGTCAACGTCCTGACGCGCCTGCAAAGCCTTGGCCTGACTGGCAAGGGCAGCGGCGTGGACAACGTGCGGAACATCACTTCGTCGCCCACGGCTGGATTCGACCCGCAGGAATTATTGGATACGCGACCATTTGCCCACGCGCTGCACCATTACATTTTGAATCACCGTGATCTTTACGGCCTGCCGCGCAAGTTCAACGTGGCCCTTGAGGGCGGTGGTGCCGTGGACACTGTGGCGGACACGAACGACATCGGGTTCATGGCGGTTTCCCTTCGTCCTCGTCCTTCGTTCTCGTCCTCGTCCTCGAAATCCGGCGAAGAAAACCCGAGGACGAAGGACGAGAACGAGGACGAGGACGATGCTTGCGGCTCATCTCTCCGCGACGGTTCGCCCATCGGCCTGGAACCCGGCATCTACTTCCGCGTCGCGCTCTGCGGCATCACCGGCCACAAGCAGCTCGCCACGGACTGCGGCATTCTCATCAAGCCGAATGAAGCCGTCGCCGTCGCCGCCGCGATGATCCGCGTGTTCAGCGAGAACGGCGACCGCACCGACCGCAAGAAAGCGCGGCTCAAATATCTCGTGGACAAGTGGGGCATCGAAAAGTTCCTCGCCGAGACGCAAAAGAAAGTCGCGTTCCCGCTTGTGAAATTTCCGCTGGAGCGATGCGAGAAGCGCCCGCCGTCCGTGAAGCACGGCCACATCGGCGTCTATCGCCAGAAGCAGACCGGCCGGAATTACATCGGTGTGGTCATCCCCGTCGGTGTGATGACGACGCGGCAGATGCGGCGGCTGGCCGATCTCGCGCAGAATTACGGTTCAACCTTCGTGCGCCTGACTCCGTGGCAGAACCTCTTGTTGCCCAGTATTCCGGATGGGTTCGTGGAGACGGTGAAACGCCAGCTTGTGCGGATCGGTTTTCATTACGAGACGACGAACATCGCGGGCGGCCTGATCGCCTGCACCGGCAACACCGGCTGCAAATGGTCCGCCACCGATACGAAAGGGCAGGCGCTCGCTCTCGTGACGCATCTCGACAAGCGCGTTCACCTCGATCATCCCATCAACATCCACTTCACTGGCTGCCCGAATTCCTGCGCGCAGCACTACATCGGCGACATCGGATTGCAAGGCGTGAAGGTCAATCTCGGCGGCGAAGCGATGGAAGGATACAACGTGGTTTTCGGCGGCGGCAGCGGCGCGGGCGCGGTCATTGGCAAGCAGGTTTTCACGGGCATTTCGTTCAGCGAAATTCCCGTGCTGCTGGAGCGCGTGCTCAAAACGTATCTCGCGAAGCGGCAGCCCCACGAAACGTTCGTCGCCTTCACCCGCCGGCATGACGTGAAGCAATTGCAGGAAATGTTTTCCGAATGAGCGAGCCGCAGTACATCCCACTGCTGCCCGAGAGCGCGCCGTTCACGCCCGAACAGCGCGCCTATCTGAACGGATTTTTTGCCGGCCTCTTCTCCCGCACACCGATGGCGGGTGCGGCGGCAGCCCCTCCTCCGACTGCCCCGCACCCGCTGCGACCGCTTTCAATTCTGTTCGGCTCGCAGACCGGCAACGCGGAGAAGCTGGCGAAGCAGATCGCGAGACAAGCTGGCCAACGCGGCTTCGTTCCCACCATTTTCGAGATGGTCAAGTATCCCCTCGCGCAACTGGCGTCCGAGCGGCGGGTGTTGATCGTCACCAGCACGTTCGGCGACGGCGACCCGCCCGACAATGCGAAAGCGTTTTGGGAATTTCTCAGCAGCGACGCCGCGCCTGCACTGTCCCAGACGCGTTTCTCGGTGTGCGCTCTCGGCGATTCAAGCTACGCGAAGTTCTGCGGTTTCGGCAAAGACGTGGACGCGCGACTGGAAAAGTGCGGCGCAACGCGCGTGCATCCGCGCGCGGATTGCGACGTGGAGTTCGAGGTGGCGTTTGCGAACTGGCTGAGTCGGGCTTTGGGCGCGCTGTCCGACGCGGAGCGACCCCTCACCCCGGCCCTCTCTCCTTCTGAAGGGGAGAGGGAGAATCATAGCCAGGCTGCCGGCGATACGAGCGAGATTAGGAATTCCGGAGGACGAACTTTGCTATCCCCTCTCCCCCTCGGAGGGGGAGAGGGTCAGGGTGAGGGGGCCGCGGCTATTGCCTACTCGCGCTCCAATCCCTTTCCCGCCCGGCTGTTGACTAATCGCAAACTCAACGCGCCCGGCTCCGGCAAGGATGTCCGCCACTTTGAAATCTCTCTCACAGGTTCGGGCCTGAACTACGAAGTTGGTGACGCGCTCGGCGTCATTCCACAAAACGATCCGGCGCTCGTGAGTGAACTCCTGGCCGCGCTTGGCGTGACCGGGGATGAAGCGGTGCCAATAAAAACCGGAGGCCGCGTCGCGCTGCGAGACGCCCTGGCCAGTCATTACGAAATCACGCGCATCTCCAAGCCGCTGCTGGAAATGCTCGCGGCTCGCACCGGCGATGACCTCCTCGCAAAAGTTTCCGCGCCCGACGCGAATGGCGAACTCACGAAGTTTCTCTGGGGTCGCCAAATCATTGACCTGCTGCTGGCGCATCCGGGTGTGAAACTCTCGCCCGCGGAATTCGTCGTGCTGCTCCGCAAGTTGCAGCCGCGGCTCTACTCAATTTCATCCTCGCTCAAGGCGCATCCGGGAGAAGTTCATCTCACGGTCAGCGCGTTGCGCTACGAAAGCCTGGGCCGCGCGCGGGCGGGCGTCTGCTCGACGTTTCTCGCGGACCGGGTCGCTTCGGGCACGCCCGTGCCGGTGTTCGTGCATCACAACAAAGCGTTCCGCCCGCCCGCGCCGGACGTGCCGCTCATCATGGTCGGTCCGGGCACGGGCATTGCGCCGTTCCGCGCTTTTCTCGAAGAGCGCCGGGCGGATGGAGCGAAAGGCAAGAGCTGGTTGTTCTTCGGCGACCAGAAGTCGTCCACGGACTTTCTGTATCGCGAAGAGATCGAAGGGTTCCAAAAAAGTGGCACGCTCACGCGGCTCGATGTTGCGTGGTCGCGGGACCAGGAAGAAAAGATTTACGTCCAGCATCAACTGTTGGAACACGCCAGGGAGGTGTTCGACTGGCTGGAGCGTGGCGGGGCATTCTACGTCTGTGGCGACGCCTCGCGCATGGCCAAAGACGTGGACGCGGCGTTGC
>CAZNOE010000196.1:0-9205 GCA_964574525.1 uncultured Bifidobacteriaceae bacterium | reverse complement strand
GCGTGGGAGCGGGCGCGGTATCCGTTCGCGCACAATCGCGACCTGCTGCGCTTCTCGCTCAAGACCGCGGCGGCGGGCCGGCAGGCCGGGCGGCCGCTGAACATCGTTCTGCTGCTCGACAATTCCGGCTCGATGGAGCGCGCGGATCGTGTGCAAATCATTCGCGAGGCGTTGCGCGTGCTCGCGGGGCAGTTGCAACCGCAGGACAAGCTCAGCGTCATCACATTCGCGCGCACGCCACGGCTGGTTGCGGACGGAATCGCCGGCGACAAGGCAAGCGAAGTGACGGAACAAGTGAGCGGCCTCACGCCGCAAGGCGGCACGAATCTCGAAGACGCGATGAACCTCGCCTATCAGACTGCGGCGCGTCATTACCTCGCGAACGGTATCAATCGCGTCGTGCTGCTCACTGACGGCGCGGCGAATCTTGGCAACGTCGAGCCAGACTCGCTCAAGCAAAAGGTTGAAGCGCAGCGCAAGCAAGGCATCGCGCTCGATTGCTTCGGCATCGGCTGGGAAGGGTTCAACGACGATTTGCTCGAAGTCCTCTCGCGCAACGGCGACGGTCGCTACGGCTTCATCAATTCGCCCGAGGAAGCGGCCACGGATTTTGCCGGCCAGCTTGCAGGCGTGCTCAAGGTCGCCGCATCGGACGTGAAGGTGCAGGTGGAGTTTAATCCGAAGCGCGTGACGACGTATCGCCAGATCGGTTACGCAAAGCATCAACTCACCAAGGAACAGTTCCGCGACAGCACCGTGGACGCCGCTGAGATCGCCGCGCAGGAAGCAGGCAATGCGCTCTATACCGTGGAAGTGAATCCCGCCAGCGAAGGCCCGCTCGGCACCGTGCGCGTGCGCTACAAGATTCCCGGCACGACCGATTATCGTGAGCAGGCGTGGGATGTGCCGTTCACCGGCAACGCCGTATCACTCGAACAATCCAGCCCCGCCATGCGCCTTGCCGCCAGCGCCAGTGCCTTTTCCGAATGGCTCGTAGTCAGTCCGTTCGCCAGCGAAGTCACGCCGGATTTCTTGCTCGGTTACTTGAGCGGCGTCCCGGAGGTCTATGGCGCAGATGCGCGTCCGAAGAAGCTGGAGTGGATGATCCGCCAGGCGAAGAGCGTGGCCGGGAAGTAAAAACCTCCGCACGCCGTCAAACAAACAGCAAACAAACTTTTTACATCCGCCTGACACAGAAGAAATCAGGCACGGCAGAATGATCCACCAGGCAACGCACTTAAGGGAAACGATATGAGAATGTTGATCAAACAAACTGTAGCGGCGGTCTGTGACCGCCGTTGTTTTCATCCGGTTCGGCGGTCACAGACCGCCGCTACAACTGCGTGCCGGGCATTCTTCATGGTCCTTCTGGGCCAGGCGGTTGTTGCCAAAGAACCTCCGCCGCAGACCAACCACCCACCCACTGTCATCACGCTCACCGACTTCAAACTCACCGGCGACCTGACTGGTGACCGCGCGGCGTTTACGTTCACAGCGACCGCGAACGTGGAAAATCCGAAAGGCGGTTCGCTTGAGTTGCTCTCGGGCGCGCTCGCGCTCACGGAGGCCGGCACGCATCCGAACTGGCAACTGCGCGCTGAGCAGGGCCGCTATGTGGCTGCATTCGAGAGCAGCGGAAAATTCCCGATCACGCTCAAGTTCACCGCCGCGGTGCGGCAGAGCGGCCATTGGAACTCCGTGGATTTTCATGTCGCACCGAGTTCGCTTGAACCCATCACGTTGCGCGGGTTGGATGCGGACACGCAATTTGAGTTTATCGGCGCAGCACGGCCGGAGCGGCAGGGCAGTGACTTCGTAAGCTATCTGCCCTCGGATGGCGGGGTGAAACTTTCATGGAAGGAAGCGCGGAAAGCAGAGGAGGGCAAATTGTTTTACGCCGCGGAAATGCTGTCGCAAATCATCGTCAGTCCGGGACTCATGCGACAGGTCGCGCTGCTGGATTTCAAAGTGATGCAGGGCGAACTCAATCGTGTGTCGCTGCTGTTGCGCGGCGCCGGCGAGGTGACGCGCGTGCAGGGCGATCAGGTGCTCTCCTGGAATCTGGAACCGATTGCGAATTCCACTGATCGTCGTCTCCTCGTCCAACTGAATCAGCCACAGAAGGACGTTTTCGCGCTTCAGGTTCAAATGCAGACGCCGCTCGGCGCGTTTCCGCAAACGGCGGATGCGTTGCGCCTGCAACCCGAAGGCGCGACACGCTTCGCCGGCTACTTCCGCATCGTGAACGAAGGCGCGGTACGGCTTGAAGTCGCGCAGGCGACCGGCCTTTCGCAGATTTCGCCCGAGCAATTTCCCGAAAGCGACGCCACGAAGGCCGCTCTGCGCCCGACCGGCAACCAGCGGTTCGCATATCGTTTTTCCAGCGCCGATTACGCGTTGCGCTTGCAAGCGGATCAGATTCAGCCCGAGCTAACCGTGTCCGAAGTGCTCGCGTATCATCACGGTCAGAACGAACTCGCGATTGAAGCCGAAATCGAGCTGGACGTGCGCGAGGCGCCGCTCCGCGAACTGCTTCTTCGCGTGCCGAAGGGCTATGCCATCGCGCGCATCAACGCTTCGGGCATGAGCGATTATTTCCTGCGCGAGGCGGCGGATGAAACTGATTCCGAGCTTCGTGTCGTCTATGGCCAACCTGTTTCTGGCCGGCAAGTCGTTCAGCTTCGGCTCGAACGCAACAAGCCGCTCAGCGAAACAAGCTGGGCTTTGCCGCGTATTGAGGTCGCGAAGGCGAAGTCCGTGCGCGGCAACGTCGGCGTGTCGGCGGACGCAGGTTTTCGCCTCACGCCGGAGCGGACGCAGGCTTTGACCGAAATCGCAACGGCATTCTTTCCGCGCAAGCTCGCGAACCTGCAATCTGCGTTCCGCCTGAGCGAGCCGGCTTGGCAGGCGACGATGCGCGTCGAGCGTTTGCCGCAGACCGTCCAAGCCGACGGATTCCATTTGTTCTCCATCGGCGAGGGCATCGCGTATGGCAGCAGCGTGATGAATTATCTAATTTCCGGCGCGCCGATCTCGGTCTTTCGCGTTGATCTGTCGGATGAGTATTTCAATGTCGAGTTCACCGGCAAGGACGTGCGCAACTGGCAGAAGACCACCAACGGCTACATCGTGCAGCTTCACTCGCCGGTCGCGGGCGCTTACACGCTGCTCGCGACCTACGAGCGTCCGTTCAAGGCGGCCGGCGAAACGCTCGCGTTCACCGGCGCGCGACCGCTTGATGCGCAATCCGAGTCCGGTCACACCCTTGTCATCAGCGCGTATCAATTTCAGGTGAAGCCCGCTGATGTGTCGTCCGGGTTGCTGCCGCTCGAAACCGGCGAGGTACCCGCGGAATACCGCCTTTTCTTCGACGCGCCGATTCTTGCGGCGTATCGCTACACGACGAGGCCGTTTAATTTGAAACTTGCGCTCAGTCCACTGGAGCAGGGCAAATCCCTGGACCAGGTTGTGGACCGCGCATCGCTCGTCACGCGCATTTCGAAGGAAGGCCAGGTCCTGACTGACGTGACCTATTTCGTGAAGAATCGAGGCAACCCGAAATTCCGGATCACGCTGCCAGCAGGCGTGGAGCTTTGGTCGGCGACGGTGAACGGTGCGACCGTCGTGCCCGTCAAGGACGGCGATGCGAATCTCATTCCGCTGCCGCAACGGGCCGATCCAAACGCGGTGCTCAGACTCGACCTCAAGCTCGCGTCGAAATCGAAAGACGCGCAACGAGTGACCGTGGCCGCGCCCATCGTAAACGCGCCAGTGATGCTGGCGGAATGGAAACTCGCACCCGACGCGGGACAGCGACTGGCGTTCGTGAAAGGGTCGCTTACGCCGGTCGGTGGCCTGCCGGATATTTCGGGCTTCGCTCAATTGGCAAAGATGTTCAGCGGCAGGACGGTCGGTCGCGCGTTTTCTCAACTTGCGCTCACTCTCGTGCTGGTGCTTGCGGCGCTGATCCTGTGGCGTTGGGCGAGCCGCGCTGGCATTCAGAAGTTCAGCGCACAGCATGTCGTCGGAACGGTAATTGGTTTCGTGGCGATCTTCGTCGCAGCGCTGGCGTTCACCGGTGTTTTTGAGGTGGCGGCTCAACATCGCGGTTTCTTGGCCAACGACGTGGCGTTTCTCGCGCCGGTGCAACAATCCGGCAGCGCGCTCAGCGTGGAGGTGGCCAATGTTCCGGAGAGAGTTTCTGGCTTCAGCGTCGCCTACCGCGCATGGCCGATTTTGGTCGCGGTGGTCCTGTGGATCGCGGGCTGGCTTTCGGAGCCAGACTGGAAAAAATCCTTCGCCAAAATTCTCGGCTGGTTGTTCCTCGCTTGGGCGGCGCTGCGCTTTCCGAACGGCGTGCCGTGGTTTTTGAGCGTGCTGGTTGCGTTCCTGCTGATCCACGTTCTACTGCCGGCACTGCGGCGATTGTGGTCGCTTCCCGCGCGGTCGGTTGAAACCCAGGGCGGTGGTGCGCCGGCGATAGCTGCGTTACTCGTCGGAAGTTTGCTGTGGCTGGGTGCAGGGTGCGGAACTATCCGGAGCGCCAAGACGGGAGGTTCGTCATCTCTCGAAATGGTGAGCCAGCAGGTTCGTGTGGAGGACAAGTTCGCCCTAGGGACGGCGAAGCTGAAGTGGCAGGCGGAAAAAGGCGAGGCGTTGCCGGTCTTGTTTGAGCCGGCGGTGTTGACGCGCATCACGTTTCCGAAAGACGCGCTGAAACTGGCGCAGGCCACGGTGAATGGAAAACGCATCCAACAATTGATCGCTGAGCGAAGCGGGACGTTTGACATCGAGATCGCGTATCAATTGGCCGTCGCGAAGCGCGACAACGAAAGCGGCATCGCGCTGCCAACGCGGCACGGTCTGGTGAATCAATTGAATCTCACGATTGCGGGTCTTGACGTGGACGTGCTGTCGCCGCAGGCCGTGTCTGTCCAGCGCGAATCGTCCGGCAGCAACACCGTTGCGACACTCGTGCTCTCGCCGGTCAATGACGCGTGGATTGGTTGGAAGCCGCGCAGTCGCGACGTGAAGCGTGAGAAGACAGTTTTCTACGCGGAAGTTTCGCAACTCTACGTGCCCTCGGCGGGCGTGATTGAAGGCGCGCATCTCGTCTCCATCCGTCCAGCCCAAGGCGAACTCAACGAGTTGATTCTCGACGTGCCGCGCGGCGCGACGATTACGGATGTTTTGGATGGTAGGAGACGACGTGAGGAGTCTCAAACTTCTCAGTCGCCAACATCCGATAGCCAATCGCCGAATAGTCAGAGACTCGTTACCTCGTCTCCTACGGAAAACTTGGTTTCACTCTGGCGCTTCGATCCGGACGCTCGCAAGCTGCGCGTCACGTTCAGCCGGCCGCAATCGCGTCCGTTCGCGCTGCTCGTGCGGTCGCAGGTCGCGACCGGGACGCTGCCGTTCGAGCAACCGGTCGGCTTGCTGTCAGTGGAGAATGCGGCAAATCAAATTGGCGTTCTTGGCGTCGCCACGGGCAACGAAGTCCAACTCGACACTGTCACGGCTGAGAAGTTCTCGCCCATCAACCTCGAAGATTTTCCTGGCGAAGTCGCGCAGTCGCTCGCCGCGCAAATTCCAGGACTCACGGTGCGCCGCGCGTTTCGGTATTCAGACGCGAAGGCGACGGCGTCGTTGAAAGCCTCGCCCGTTGAGCCGGACGTGCGCGTCGAAACGCAGGATACGCTTTCACTCGGCGAAGATCGCACCGTGCTCGCGGCCAACGCGACGGTGGATATCACGCGCGCTGGCATTTTCAAATTGAGCTTTGTGATGCCGCCGGGCTTCGACGTGGAGTCCATCAGCGGCGCGGCGTTGAGCCATTGGACAGAGTCGAAGACGGACGCCAGCCGCGTGATCACGCTGAACCTGCGCGGCAAAACCGAAGGGCGGCAACAGTTCACCATCAGTCTCGCCGGGCCGGGGGTGAAGGCGTCGCGGCAAACCACCGCGTGGATAGTGCCGCAACTCATATTGCGTGAAGCGAGCAAGCAGCAAGGCACGCTGCTCGTCGTGCCGGAACAGGGAATGCAGTTGCAGGCGGCGACTATGGACGCTTTGTCGCAGCTCGATCCGCAGAAGTCGGGCATCCGGCAGAAGGGCGTGCTGGCGTTTCGCGTGTTGCAGTCGCCGTGGAAGCTCGCGCTCGACCTCGAACAGGTTGATCCGTGGATTCAGGTCGCGAGTCTGCAACACGCGACGGTGAACGAAGCGCAGGTGAAGGTTGCGGCGAATTTGCAGTATCAAATCGAGAACACGGGCTTGAAGTCGCTGCGCGTTTCGATTCCGACGAACGCCGAGAGCGTCCGTTTCACCGGCGACCTGGTTTCTGATTTTCTGAGCGTGCCGGGCGCGGTGACAAACGGCTTGCAGCAATGGGAAGTCAAATTGCAGCGGCGCGTCATCGGACAATATCTGTTGCAGGTCACGTATCAAACGCTCATCCCGGAGCGAGCCGCGGAGACGGTGCTGCGCGGTGTACAGGCCAATGATGTGAACTTACAACGCGGCTTCGTAACGGTGCAATCGGGCGGACGCGTGCAGGTAAGTCCCACTGATGCCGCGCGGCTGTCGGTCGCGCTCCAACCAACGGAATGGCAAAGCATCCCGCGCGCGTTGCAACAGAATCTTCAGGCGGTGTCCGCGAACTTCGCGTTCCGTCTCACCGAGCCGGCATTTGAGTTGCCGCTGAAGCTCGACCGCCATGAAGCGGTAAAGCTGCTGCCCGCGCGCGTGAACAACATTACGTTCACCTCCGTGATTTCCGACGCGGGGGTGATGCTCACACAGGCGCGGCTCGAAATGCTGCCCGGCGACAAACGCCTGCTCTCCGTCAAGCTGCCGAAGGACGCGCGTTACTGGTTTGCGTTCGTGAATCAAAACGGCGTGTGGCCCTGGCGGCAGGCGGACGAGATTTTGATTCCGCTGGAGCAGCAATCGCGCAGCGGCAAGCCCGTGCCGGTGGAAATTTTTTACAGCAGCCAGGTCGGCAAGCCCGGCGCGCGCGCGCTCGATCTCACGTTGTTTGCGCCGAAGTTCGATCTGCCGCTGGAGAACATTTCGTGGCGCGTTTATCTCAGCGACAAATGGCAGGTGAAGAACTGGACCGGCACGCTGCAATTGGCGGAACAACAAGTCGTGCCCATCGCCGCAACTCTCGATCTGCAAAGTTACCTGCAAGGCGAAGTGGCGTTGCAACGCGGGAAGACGCTGGAAGCCGAGCAGATGCTGGCGTTCGGCAACACCGCGTTGGAGAAGGGTGATCCGCAGCAGGCACGGCGGGCGTTCCAGGCGGCGTTCGGCTTGAGTACGCACGACAACGCTTTCAATGAGGACGCGCGCGTGCAATTGCACAATCTCAAGCTGCAACAAGCGCTCGTCGGTCTGAACGTGCGTCAGGCCGCTACTGCCGGCGACACCAGCGCGCTCGGCGGACGGTTCCGCGATCTGCGCGGCGCGAAGGACCTCAACTACACGCAACAGGATGCGAAGCAGATCATTGACCGCAACTCCGCCGACGACAACGCCGCCACGATGCGTCTCGCGGAGAAATTGATTCAGCAACAGGACGCCGCCGTGACCAGCGCCGCCGCGATCCGCGCGAACATTCCGCAACAGGGACAAGTGCTGACGTTCCAGCGTTCCGTCGCGGTGGACAAGGAGGCGGACTTACACATCGGTCTTGAAGCGAACGCGGCACGGGCGGCTTCGTGGGGAGTGAGGGTTTTGATTCTGGCGGTGACGTTGGCGGTGCTTGCTGCGTTTGGGTGGATTGCACGAGCGTTAGTGCGAGCTGACGCTGCTGCGTCATAACCCGCAACGGGATGTACCCGCGCCCGGTCGGCGAACCGGCAAACCGCCCGAAGATACCGAGCCTTGCTCCAAATCCACTCCGCTGGTAGAGTTCCGTCATGGAAATCGCGACGCCTACAGAAGTCTTGCCGGACTACTTCGAGAAGCTCGAAGCGCACATCCTTCAGGAGTTCGCCGAGGGCGTTGCCATTTGGGGACAAACCGTGACCGCGCTCTCGCGCTGGGAGGATGAACACCTCCTCGATAACCCCAACGAAGAAGTTCTCGCAGCTCATCGCCGCACGGTGGAACGGTTGATTCATTTCGGACATTTTCTGGCGCGGACGACCGAACACCCCGATTTTCCTGACACAGCGCTCAAAGAGAATGTGGCCGCGACGTTGCAGACACTGCGCGACAAGATTCCGCTCTGGCACGGCACGATCCCGAAGGAAGAAGCCGACGCGATTCTCAAAGCCGCTTTCCCCGAATGAGTCCCGAACTCGAGCGGCTGCTGGCCGCGCTCTACGAGCGGGACACTTGCGAGCCGGAAGATCGCATTCGTTGCGAATGCACGGTGCGCCGGTTGCTCGAAGACGCTTTGCAGCGCGTGCCGCGCACGAGCCGCCAGCAATTCCTCGACGCGCTCGGTGACCGCTACCGTCAGTTCGTCCGCGCCCGCCGCAAACCACCGACGCTGCCTCCCAGGGCGTGAAAGCACCGCTACTCCGCGCGCAAACCAAAGCTTGATTTCCTCGGGATTTCGCCGACTTACTATGCCGTGAGCGCAGCAAAAATTGAGGTCGGACCGCCCAAATTGTTCACCACGGCTGGCGTTTTTGTGATCAACGCTTACGGCCTGCTGCTGATCATCCCCTTTCTGGTTTCAGTTCTGACGATCAGCTTGCTGAAGTTTGGAGTCCTGACATGGTTGATCCCCATTGCGGTGGTGATCGCAACTGCTTATTTGCTGCCGTTCGCGCTGGGCAATGCCCGGGTAGTCAAATTGGTCCGGTCGCTGAATATTCCTGCCGGAAAAGACGACGACAGCTTTGTCGTCCAATTGACCTGCTCGCCTAGAATCAGTTCGGGGCTTCGGGCCGTGCTTGAAGATGCTGATGATATTGGTTGCTTGAGCTTCACGGCGTCGGAGCTGGTTTTTCACGGTGACTCGATCACGCTGTCCGTGCCCTTCGATCAAATCGAACAAGTTCGCCGGCAAAACGTAGGGTTGCGCGGACTTTTCGTCTATGGACCTCGTATCGGGCTCGTGGTTTCCGGGTTGCCGGGTGTAAAATCGCTGGAGTTCGCGGAACGTTCCTCGTGGCTGTTGCCAACGTCGAGAAGAACAACCCGGAAGTTATTTGAGTGCCTTTCGTCCAAGGCTGGTTCGGCGTAG
>CAZNOE010000195.1:717-9214 GCA_964574525.1 uncultured Bifidobacteriaceae bacterium | reverse complement strand
TCGGAATGAATTCTCAAGCCAGGACGGCCGAGGATCATTTCAAATACTGGACCGGGTTCTACGACAAGACTCCTTTCCTGGCGGGGATCATTATCAATGAATTCATTGTCAACCGGCCTGTCGTCGAATGGGCCGAGCTGACTGCCGAGCGTCTTGCGCGAATGGAGCAGGAACGACAACAGTACGCAGCGTGCGGCGAAGCCATGAAAAGAATGCGCGCCGATGACCGGTATAAGAACAAGACGCTTTATGCCTACGTGGGCGGCAGCGGGAAGAAACTGAACCAGGAGATCATTGGTACGAATTTCATACGAACCGTTGTTGACTGCGGTTATCGTATCGCCCTCGAACGCTACCTTCATGAAATGTCCAGCGAGAAGGGTTCCAAGGAAGCGTTGCAGCTTTTTGTTGACGGCATTGCCGACTGGGAAGCCAAGGAACCGGGAGTCAAGAAGCAGATGATAATTGCGTTTGGCCTGTTTTCCATGCCCCCGGGAGGCATCAACAAACAACCGAATGTGGATTACCACGTTTGGATGGACCAGCAAATGAACATCGTGGCCAATCATCCGGGGATGTCGGGTATCGGTGGCCTGGAATGGTGGACGTCGCTTTTGGCTGACGAGGAAACGGTGCGATTTGTGGGGAAGCTTTACCGGCATTATGCCATTGAGGGCAAAACGGGAATGCTCACCAAGGACCCGCTCTTTCTCACCCACATACAAAATGCGGATTTCGAGAAAGGGACCGAGGGCTGGACATTGCATCCGGCAGAGGAGGACACGATCGCCACCAAAAGCTTTCCGAGATACGGCCGGATAGAGGGACGGTTCATGGGACTGGGTCGCCCGGCTGACCCTGAACACATCGGCGACACGTTTCTCTGGATGCGCAGGAGTGAGAAGGGACCGAACTCGTTTTCACAGACGATCAAGAACCTTGAACCAGGCAGGCTATATTCGATGAAGATGTTTTCCTGCGACTACAATGATCTCGTAAATCCAAAACCCAGGAAACTGGAAGAAGCGACCAGATTCATTGGCTCGGTCGTCCTCGAAGGTGTTGAGGTTGATGCGAAGCGGTCATTCACCGAACTGTATTCCTCGACGCCGGAACCCAAAATACCGGTCTGGATAACCTATCACTGGAAGGTTTTCCGAGCCAAAGGCGCGACAGCGAAGTTGATTGTTTCGGATTGGCCGAGTGAGAAGGAACCAGGTGTTCCCTTCGGTCAGGAACAGACATTCAACTTTCTGGAAATTCAACCTTATCGTGAATGACAAGCCGGTAAGCCAAAGAATCGAAAATGCGATGTTGGCGTTTGCCCGACAAGAACAGAAACTCAGCGAATCATGAATCGAACACTGTGCCGCAGCGTTTTCATTGCGATGATCCTTGCCCTCGCCGGCGCTCCCGTCATGGGAGCGGCGGCGAAACCCAACATCCTCCTCATCGTCGGTGACGACATGGGTCACGCGGACGTGGGGTTTCACGGCTGCAAGGAAATACCCACACCCAACCTTGACGCGCTCGCGGCCTCGGGCGTGCGTTTCACGAGCGGCTACGTTTCCGGACCTTATTGTTCGCCCACGCGCGCGGGACTGTTGACCGGCCGTTACCAGACGCGCTTCGGGCACGAGTTCAATCCGGACGGAGCCGTCAATGGCCTGCCGCTCACCGAACGGACGATTGCCGATCGCCTCAAGGCCGCCGGCTATGCCACCGCCCTGGTCGGCAAATGGCATCTCGGCGCCGGGCCGGAGTATCATCCTCTGAAGCGCGGGTTCGACGAGTTCTACGGTTTCCTCGGCGGCTCGCACAGTTACTTCCAATCCGCGGGCATCCAGCGCGGCACTGAACCGGTGAAGGAATTGGATTACACCACCGATGCGTTTGGCCGTGAAGCCATGGCGTTCATCGAACGTCACAAAAGCGAGCCGTGGTTCCTGTATCTGGCGTTCAACGCCGTCCATACTCCAATGGACGCGACCGACGACCGCCTCGCGAAGTTTACCAACATCAGCGACAAAAAACGCCAGACCTACGACGCCATGATGCTGGCCATGGACGAGGCCATCGGTCGGGTTCGGAAAAAACTCGTCGAGGCCGGCCTCGAAAAAGACACACTCGTTTTCTTCATCGCCGACAACGGCGGACCGGTGATGCCCGGCACTACCATGAACGCCTCGCGCAACGACCCCTTGCGCGGCGGCAAGCGAACGACGCTGGAAGGCGGCATCCGCGTGCCGTTCGTTGTCTCTTGGGCCGGTCATCTCAAACCGGGTGTCTTTGCGCAGCCCGCCATTCAACTGGACCTCACTGCCACCGCGCTCGCCGCGGCGGGGGTGACCGCCAGTCCCGATTGGAAAGCCGAAGGTGTGGACCTGCTGCCGTTTCTGCGGGGCGATAAGAAGGGCGCACCTCACGACGCGCTTTACTGGCGGTTCGGCCAGCAGATGGCGATTCGCGCCGGCGATTACAAACTGGTGCGCTACGACAGCAACGCCGACACCCTTACCGGCGCGCGCAACCAACCGGTCACCGCCGCCAAACTCTATAACGTGACCACGGACCTCGGCGAGACCAAGGACTTTGCCGCCGCGATGCCGGAGAAAGTGAAGGAACTTCAGTCCAAGTGGGATGAGTGGAACGCTGCCAACATCAAGCCGCGCTGGGGCAGCTCGCACACCGACAACGACGGCGCTGAACCCGGCACTCGTCCTCCCAAGAAGGCGAAGAAAGCCAAGTCCGCTGCGGCGAATTAGGAATGACGCGCGGGTTTTTACGTCCAAGCGCAACGGGCCGTGTCGGCTTCTCAACTTGTGACGTATCATCCCCGGCTTACCATCAACTACGTCGTGCCACCCGCTCTTGACCATCCCTTGGCGTTTCGCCAGCCTAGTGACATTCAAGAATGAATGTGGCGCCGCCCAAATCGAAACCCGTCCCTCGGCAGTCTGTCCGTGTCGCGGAAGCACCGGCCGACAATTTGGAACGAAGACGCGAGTTGGGACAATTCTTCACTTCACCCGAGGTTGCCGGGTTCACCTGGGACTTGCTTGAAGTCATGCACGGCAGGCGATTCCCCGCGAACACGCGCTTGATTGATCCAGCGTGCGGCGAAGGCGTTTTTCTTCGCGTAGCTCACGAGCGTGGAGGATTGCCTGCCAAATATCTTTTCGGTGCCGACATTGACGCAACGCTGGCACCGGCTTGGCGCCAAGACCCGCTGCTGCGCGCTGCCAACCTACATCTCGCGAACGGACTGCTGGACGATCCGGCCAACGGTATCGTGGAAAGCACTTTTAACATTGCGGCCGGCAATCCGCCGTTCAGCGGCAAGGGTCTTCGAGATCTGCTCCGGCTGCTCGAAGAACCGGGCGACGGGGCACGTCACGAAGAGCAGGATTTTTTTCAAGCCAATTGCCTCAAAGAAGAGGCGGCGACAATCTGCCCACCGTTATCGCGGTCAGAACGCGCGGAGTTAGACAACTTGGTAAGAACCTTGAGCCAGTTTTCCTGCTGGCGGCTGGAGGCGGAAGCGGATCAAGACGTTGAAGCCGACGCCGAATTGGAAGTTGAGCCAGCAGAACTCTTCGCGGCGGATACTCTCTTCGACAAACGCCGGCCCACCGCCAGCGACTATGAGCAAGCGGCGCATCTCATCACCCACTGGCCGCCGAACCGTCCGTTGGACACTTCGCGGTCGGAAGTGCGCGACGCGATCCGCCGCCTCGCCAGTACGGCCATTGAGGTGATGTTCACAGAGCGATTCGTGCGGCTGGCCAAACCCGGCGGTCTTATCGCACTCATCGTGCCGGAGAGCATCGTGGCCAGCGACCGGCTGGCGCCGTTCCGCCGCTGGTTGCTCGGACGAATGGACCTGCTGGCCTCCGTCGGCCTGCCGCAAAAAGTTTTCACGGATGTGGGCGCGAATGCCAGGACCACGATCCTCTTTGCCCGCCGGTTGGTTCACGACCGGCCTGACGGTTGGTTTTCGCCGGCTGTGCTCGACCCGTTCCCAGAAGAGGACGCGCCCATCTTCCTAACCGCTCCGCGGCTGGACGCGCCGGGCTGGAGTCTGGAGAGCTATCTGACCTCCGTGCTGGCAAGCGCGTGGCGGCAGCGGGAAAAATTCTGGCCCGACTTGGGCGATCAACAATAGACAGGATGAGCCAACGCCGAACCGGCAAACGGTCCAAAACGCCCGCCGCACTCCGCGAGAACGCCCCGGAATATCACGCCAACGGCGCGGCCACGGAACGGAAGCTCCGCTTCATTGACCTCTTCTGCGGCATTGGCGGCTTTCGCATCGCCTTCGAGCGGGCGGGCGGGGAATGCGTCTTTTCCTCTGACTGGAACGAGATGGCGCAGATCAACTACGAAGCCAACCTCCACGAGCGACCGCATGGCGACATTTATTCCGTGCCGGATAATGCCATTCCGCCGCACAACATCCTCTGCGCGGGATTCCCGTGTCAGCCGTTCAGCATCGCGGGCGTCTCCAAGAAACTCAGCCTCGGCAAGAAACACGGCTTCGAGGACAAGGAACAGGGCAACCTCTTCTTCAAGCTGGCGGAACTGATTGACCACCACCGGCCCGACGCCTTCGTGCTGGAGAATGTGAAGCACCTCGTCCGCCACGACAAAGGCCAGACCTTTACGCTCACCGATCATCTCTGGAATTGACGCATTGTCGCTTGCAGCACCGTAGGTGCGACATCTTTGTAGATCCCAGACAAAAAAGATTTTCAAGCTCCGTCAGGAGCGACATCTTCGGCTCATGGCAAATACCTACACGCAAATTTATATCCACGTCGTGTTCGCCGTCGAAGGCAGGCAAAGCCTTATTAAGACAGAACACAACAACGAGCTTCAAAAATACATCACTGGCATCGTCTCTGGACAAAAGCAAAAGTTGATTGCCATCAACAATATGCCGGATCATCTGCATTTACTCGTCGGCTTGAGGCCCGATTCACCCCTTTCAGACTTGGTGCGTGATCTAAAAGCGGGTTCATCGAAATTCATCAATGAAAAGCGTTGGGTTGCCGGAAGGTTTTCATGGCAGGAGGGATTCGGTGCATTTTCCTATTCGCGTTCTCAACTCGGCACGGTGATTCGGTACATTGAGAACCAGCAAAGACATCACGCGAAGAAATCATTCCACGAGGAATATGTTGAGTTGCTGGAGAAGTTCAACGTGGATTACGACCCGCGCTACATTTTCAAAACCGGCGAGGAATGATTGTCCGAATATGCCGCCCCTACGGGGCTGAAATCTCTTGGGTTTGGGTTTCTACAAAGATGCCGCTCCTACGGAGCTTGGCTTCAGCTTTGGAAAATCTCCTCGCGATGGAAGCAAAGAAAATCCGCGTCTGGCTCGGCCAGTTTTTCCGGCAAGCGGATCGGCGTCCCCTCGAACGGAATGAAATTCTGCTCCAACGCCGGTTGTGGAAAGAAACTTCGCAATCGCCTGCTCAGAACAACGTTCAGCTTCGCGTCCAGCGTGATTGGTCCGGCGTCGAAAGCTGCGTCGTGAAGCGTCGAGAGGCAGAGTCCGTTTTGAGGATTGAGCCGTTCGGCTGGAAACTTTCCCCACGGCTTTATGTGACTTGCCACTAGCAAGGGCGGCACGTTGATGCCGCTGATGCAGCAGCGCACGTCGTAGGCGGTGAGAACTGATTGCCGGAAGAATTGCTGACCACGGCGGACTTTGACCGTCGCTTGTGTTTCAGTCGGCCCAATCGGCGCGACCAGTCGGACTTTATCGCGTGCGAGGAAATCCACTTCCTTCTCCTCGTCCTGCGTGAACAAGTCATGCAGCAACTGCTCGCTCTGCGCCCCAAGCGCCGACAAGTTGGCGTAGAACTCCGCCCACATTTCACGGTCTTGTTTGGATGCGCCTTCGAGTCCTTTCACTCCACGAGCACGCTGAACAGGATCGACCGAGGCGAAATTGCAGAGCTTCATTGCCAAGCTGTTTGAAGTGCGACCCATCTTGGCAGCAACTTCCTTCACGACCACGTTGTCCCGGTCGAAGCTGCCGAACGGTAGCTTGCAGTAAAGATTCAAGGCGACGAGCAGATGCTCGCGCGTCCACTTGACAGCCGGTGCGTTCGCCATGTCCGCAGCTTGCCAAAGCCAGCAGCAATTACGAAGTGCGAAAGTGCTTGCGCAATTCGCCGTACCTGGCCAGGTGTATCTGCCGAGCTATGACAACTGAAACTGCATCGGCAACCGTTCATCCCGACCCCGCCGCCGTGTTCGCATCTGCGCTTTCGCTTTGGCACGCGTGCCAAAAGCGCGCGAGCGAAGAAAAACTAAATCTCAGCGAGTGCTACAACGGCATGGATCAGTTCATGCGAGAACTGATGCGTGTGGCCAACCAAATCGAATCGTGGGCTTGCTCGCATATTGAATTCAACGAATGAACGATGTGTGGCCTTATCTCTTGGAGGACAAGTTTGGTGAAACCTGTTTGGCGATTTTTTCACCCGGCAACCTCGCACAGTTCGATGATTCTGATTGCTTGCGGGTCGCGATGAGCATGCGCCTTCCAGTGATTCTTGATGACAAGCTTCCTGTTCCAATCGACGTTACCGCTCTCAATCCAGCCTCCGGCTCTCCATTCCGCAAATTCAGAATTCAGACGGTGCGGGATTCGATTGAAGACGGAGATACCAAGCCATATTCGGTCGATGATGAACCTTTTGACGAAGAGTTTGGGCGTCCGTATTTCGGCCTGTATGGAGTGGGCGACGGTGGAAAGGTCGAACACATCGCTGATCGCAAGACTTACTCGGAGGCAGTGCGTCTCGCGGAGAAACTCGCACCCGGCGTGGCGTTTCCCAATTCGCCGACTTTTGTTTCCCGGCCTGCACCCTGACGGGTTTGAAGAAGCAGACAGCGGATGGCCGCGCGTGCTCCGCCGCGTTGCCGCAGAAGCGTGGCGCCGGGCGGAGGCGGGCGAACTCTCGGACGACGAGCTTTACTGCTACCAAGCCTGCAAAGCCCGCATCCGTCGCGGCGAGCGGAAGTGGAAAGAAAGCAGCCGTGGTTGTTTCGCGACCACTTTGCGGCATGAGTTGTCGAGGATCAGCGGAACAGTCTAGCCAGCCGCTTGCCGAGTCTTTCGAGGTCCTTCGGCCTTTCCGTTCCGCACTCCCAAACCACCAGCGAACGCCAGCCGAGTTTGCGCAGCGCCCGATGGTGAACTTTGTCGCGAGCGGCGTTGCCGTTGAGTTTCTTTAACCAAAAGGTGCGGTTGTTCGTCGGCGTTGTGCAATTCCTACAGCCGCGATGCCGGTGCCAGAAGCACCCGTGAACGAAGATGACGGTTCGGTGTTTGGCCAGAACGATGTCGGGCCGGCCCGGTAATTTTCTGCCGTGAAGGCGAAATCGAAAACCGAGCTGATGGAGAAGCGAGCGCACGCGCTTTTCGAGAGTGGTATTCTTACCCCGAATGCGGCTCATGTTCCAGGACCGGCGCTCTTTGCTCAATCGGTCGCGCATGAGTCAGGGGTAGCATTTCCCCGCTGCTGGCTCAATCCCGTGTTGTCGCAACTGCCTAGTCGTACCTCAATTTGTTATCGGCAACCCGCCCGGCAACGATGAATATTCCGGCACGAACCGGGCGGAGATTGCGCGTCAGTGGGAGCAGCGATTCGGCCATACCGAAGGCGGCTTGATGGACCACCATTGCTTCATCCGCCGCGCCCTCGAACTGGCGCGCCCGGATGGAGGGCGGGTGTGTCTATTAGTTCCGGAAGGTCTGTTGACTCGTGACAACCGAGAATGCCCGCACTGCGCCTGGCGCTGGCGCGTGAGTGTGATCTTCGCTTGGTCATCACCCTCCCGCGTGTGTTCAAAGACAACAACGCACGGATGGCGATTGTTTATTTGGTGCGGACTCCGCGCCCCGCCCCCAATCGCAAGATCGCGCTCGCAGAGGTGCGCGAAAAATGGCAGGAGCCGGGCAAGGACGAACAGCCAACCGATCTGTTCGGAGAACTGGAGACAATTGTAAGCCACCACCTTGATCTGTAGAACCAAGTAATTTTCGCCGGTGATTCTATTTCGTCGAGAAGGCAAAAATGGTTGTGCTTTGAAATTCCTCTCCTGGCCGCAGGATCGTCGAAGGGAAATTCGCGTGGTGGATGGAATCGGGAAAATGCTGCGTTTCGAGACAGAACCGGCCCTGTCTGCCGGTGGCTGACGTGTTGCGCCGATGAAATCCCGACGCGTGCATCTTCCTATTCAATCGTTGAGGCAACTTCCGTTAGTGAAACCGCACTTCGCCAGGTTGTGATCTGGTCAAATCAGGACAAGGGTGGACTTTCTATTAGATTGGCGGCGCACGCAAACTCGTATAAACGTGTGGCCGTTCGCTGCTAATTATACAAAACCGACGAAGCCCGGTGTCTGTTACCGGAAGCCAACACATTATGCTGAAACCAAAAGCCATCCTCCTCGTTGCCGGAGCATTACTCCCGCT
>CAZNOE010000195.1:0-618 GCA_964574525.1 uncultured Bifidobacteriaceae bacterium | reverse complement strand
CCTGCGCGGCCGCATCCATTCAGGATGTGAAGATTGACATCCCGTACAAGAAGTTTGTCCTCACCAACGGCTTGACGCTGATTGTCCACGAGGACCACAAGGCGCCCATCGTGGCGGTGAACCTCTGGTACCACGTGGGGTCAAAAAATGAGAAGGTGGGCAGGACCGGATTCGCGCACTTGTTCGAGCATCTCCTGTTCACGGGCAGCGAGCATTTCAAGGGCGGCGCGGATCAGCGGGCATTTTTCGAAGCGATGGAACGGATAGGCGCGACGGATTTGAACGGCACAACGAGCGAGGACCGCACGGACTTCTTCGAGAATGTTCCCACCAACGCGCTGGATGTGGCGTTGTGGATTGAGTCAGACCGGATGGGGCATTTCATCGGCGCTGTTGATCAGGCGCGGCTCGATGTGCAACGCGGCGTCGTCCAGAACGAGAAGCGCCAGGGAGAGAATCAACCTTACGGCGTCACGGAGGAATTGATTGTCAAAGGGACCGCGCCCGCGGGACATCCTTATTCATGGACGGTCATTGGTTTGATGGAGGACCTCAGCGCCGCGTCGCTCGAAGACGTGCGTCATTGGTTTCAGACTTATTACGGCCCGGCGAACACGG
>CAZNOE010000194.1:5786-9220 GCA_964574525.1 uncultured Bifidobacteriaceae bacterium | reverse complement strand
TGTCCGCGAAAGAATCGCTGCGCGCGTCGCCAAAAGACGCCGCCGCCAATGCGGTAGCTTCCGCGGGTCCGGCTGAACGGCGAAAAGCAATAATACACCCCAGCGCGCCTGTCACGAGCGAAAGTGCGCCCACCATTACGTGCGCCGTGGCCACATCCGCCGCCTTGTTCGACCAGATCGTCCACGCGCCGAGGCCAGCCTGGAACAAGATCAGCGCGAGCCAACCGAACGCGAGCCGACGCAAAAGGAGCGCCGGGCTCCGACCCGGCGCGTTCGCGCCGCCACCGTTCGCGCCGGGTCGGAGACCGGCGCTCCATGCCACCGCGCTCACAGAAACCAAAATCACGAGTGCTATCAACCGATGTGCCATTTGCAGCCCGATCTGAAGCGCCGTGATTGGATTTGCCGCCGTGGTTTCCACACGCCGCGCGTTGTAAGCCGCGATCGAATCCGCATCCGTCGCGGGCCAGAGCTTGCCGTAAGCGAGCGGGAAATCGGGAACGGCCAGCCCCGCGTGCTGATGCCGCATCGTCGCACCGAGCATGAGCTGGAGAAAAATCAAAGCCGTCGGCAGCAGGAAGAGCCGCCCGAGCCTGCGGGTTGCGTCCAACTGCTGTTCCCCTCTCCCATCTGATGGGAGAGGGGTTAGGGGTGAGGGTGCGTTGCGGATCCACCACCGGCTGGTGAACAGCGCAATCGCGCAAACGAGCGCGAAGAAAATTTGCGCGAGCGTCGCGTGGAAGATTCCGATCTCGTCTTTGAACAAGATCACGCGCAATCCGCCGAGCAGGCCTTGCAATTGCACCAGCCCGAACGCCCACCAGCCCAGCGCTGGCAAGCGCCCCGTCGCCGGTTCGTTCCGCGTCCACACAATGCCCGCGAGCAGCACAACGCCGCCGATGCCCGACAAAAAATAGCCCACCCCTCGAAGTTCCGGCGTCAGTACGAGCAGCCCTGCGCCGGCCAGGATTTCCACGAGCCCGATCACCGCCAGAGGTCCGCGCGATTTTCTCCCGCCAAGCCAGCGCGTGAGAAAGACGACGAACAGGCCGACCGTGGAAGCCACCAGCCGATGCGAATGTTCGTAAAGGATTCCGCCCGTCCATTTCGAGAATGGAAACAAAAACATATTGTAGCCGTAAGTCGTCGGCCAATCCGGCACCGCCATGCCCACGCCGTGACTGGTCACGAGACCGCCGACGCCAAGCAACGCGAATGTGGCCAGCGCCGTCAACAATGCGAAACGGTGCAGCCAGGGATTGAAGTTGGTTTGAGACATTTGCAGCGAAACCGCCGCCGATAAAACGAAAACCGCCGCGGCTATTCCCAACCGCAGCGGTTTCCCGGAAATTCGGGTCAGCTATTTTGCTTCGAGGGTGAAATCAGCCTTGGCGCCGTCCGCCTTGACCTCGATTTCCTTTTCCACCCCAGCCGCCGCCGCCTTGCGATGCATCGCCACGAGCGTGTATTTGCCCGGCGGCACGTTCTTGATGGTGAAGGTGCCGTCCTTGGCGCTGACCGCGAAGTACGGATGATCCACCACGCTGATGTAGGAGAACATCCACGGATGCACGTCGCATTTGAAGCGCAGGAAGCTCTCTGTAGTCGGGTAGCTGAAATTCAAGTCCGCGCCCCCGGGCATCTGAGCTTTGTTATCTTCCTTGTTACCAGAAGCCGTAGGCATGGGATGGACGTTGTGCATCACGGGATCGGAATTCTTCACCACGATCTTCTGGCCCGTCTGTGCCGCGGCGACGTAAGGAATGTACTCACAACCTTTTTGATCAATCACCAAGGGTTGGGTGGCTGCGCCCGTTGATTTGCCGGTGATGCCCTTCAAGGTCACAAACACGTCGGCGAGTTCGCCTTTCGCGCCCACGACGTAGAATCGCGTCTTGACCTCCTCGGTGTGCAGCTTGCCGCAAAAAGCGTCGTCCTTGATCTGGGTGATTGGCTTTTCCGGCGGCGGCGTGCCTTTGAGGGTGATCGTGCCGGTGATGTCGCCTGCGGCGGCGACTTGCAGGCCGGCAGCCAATGCGGCAATGACAGAAAATGCAGAGATGGTTTTCATGGTGTTTGTATTCTATTCGTAAAAAAAGCCGGGTCACGCTATCACCCGCTCCTGACCTGCGCAAGAGCTTTGGTCGGATTTTACCGGCACCCATCAGGCATTTGATAACCGCTAATCACCGCCTATTCATGCCGGTCGGCGCAGCGAGGCCATTACGCGCGCCATCGCCAGCGCGGTCTGCGCGGCTTCGCGCCCGCGATTGTGCTTGCGGCCCAGGCAACGCACGCGGGCATGTTCTTCTTTTTCAAAAACAAAAACGCCGTGAATGACGGGCATTCTGTGCTGCAATTGAATCTGCGCCAGAGCGTGGGTCACGCCCCAGCCGATGTGCTGCGCATGGCTGGTCTGGCCTTGAAAAATCACGCCGAGACAAATGATGGCGGAAAGTGATGCGTGATGCGTGATGCGTGATGGGCGAGCCAGTTCAGCGGCCACGGTCGGGATTTCAAAAGCGCCGGGAACGCGAACGACTTGGATTCTTTTGACGCCGGCCCGCTTCAACTCCGTCACCGCCGCGCGCAGCATCGCGTCCACATACCGCGCGTTGTAGCGCGAAGCGACGATGGCGAAGTCGCCGCCGTTGGCGCGTGATTTTTTCCGCTGAACTTTGCGAAGCATGATCAAACAACTTTCATCCGCGCCACAAACACGACGGGCTTCACGATCTCGATGCCGAACGGTTTCTCCAGCGCCAGCAAGTCTTTGTCCTTCGACACAATGATCTTCGCGCCACTGGCCAGAGCACACGCCGGAAAAATGTCATCTGTTGCGTCACGGCTGCGTTGTTTACCCAGAGGGGTTGGTTCGAAATAGAGGGCCTTCTCGTGCAGCCAGTGAAACAGCGGACGCCAATTCATCCCGTGATATTTTCCAGGTTTGCGGGCGAGCCGCTCGGCCGCGGTTTCGTATTCCGCCAAAATATCCTTCGTGGCCGCCAGTTGAAACCGCCGCTCCGCCAGCAAAACGAAACATCGCCAGGAAAGTCCGGCTCGAGTGCCGGCGGCGGAAATGAAAACGTTCGTGTCAATGACAACGATCATTTCCGCTGGCGCTTTTCAGCCCGGTATTTGCGGATTTCGTCCTGGATGATTTGCAGCGATTCCTCGTCTTCCTCAACCGAAACGCCACTCTTGTCCATCTCTCTGGCCACGCGGGCCAGTTCGATCTCATCCGGCGTGGGCAGATGATACGGCGCAATCATCACGTGATTCTGCCCGCGCGGAATGACAATCGGCTCGCGCGTCTTGATGACTTGATCAATCACCCGCCCCAACTTCGACTTGGCGCGGCTGACGCTTAAAACTTTCATCGCCTGACAATGGACTGCTTTGAGCCAAGCGTCAATTGCACGAATTCTCAAGAA
>CAZNOE010000194.1:3501-5686 GCA_964574525.1 uncultured Bifidobacteriaceae bacterium | reverse complement strand
TTGTAGGCCTTGATCTTCGCGGGCAGACCGATGCCGCGCCCTTCCTGCCGCATATAAACGATCACGCCACGCCCGGCCTCGGCCACTTGCCGCATCGCCTGGTGCAATTGCGGTCCGCAATCGCAGCGGCGCGACGCGAACACGTCGCCCGTCAGACATTCGCTGTGGACGCGCACAAGCACACCCGGTTTGCCAGCCACCTCGCCGTGAACCAACGCGAGGTGATGCTGCCCGTCAAGCTGGGAGCGATAGAGATACAAATCGAACTCGCCATAGTCCGTCGGCATCTTTACGGCCTCGACGCGCTCGACGAGCTTCTCGCGCGTGCGCCGATGCTCGATCAAATCCGCCATCGTGCAAATCTTCAGCCCGTGGCGCCTGGCGAACTTCAGCAATTCCGGCAACCGCGCCATCGAGCCGTCGTCGTTCATGATTTCGCAAATCACGCCGATGGGCCGGCAACCCGCCAGCTTCGCCAGGTCCACCGCCGCCTCCGTGTGGCCGGCGCGTTGCAGCACGCCGCCCGGTCGCGCCCGTAACGGGAACACATGGCCCGGTTGCACGAGGTCTTCCGGCACCGCCGTCGGGTCGCCCATGATCCTGATCGTTCTGGCGCGGTCCGCGGCGCTGATGCCGGTGGTGATACCTTTGGCCGCGTCCACGCTCACTTGAAAATCCGTTCCGAAGACCTCGCGGTTCTGTTTGACCATGCGCTCGACGCCGAGTTGTTGCAGCCTTTCGGAATTCGTCGGCACGCAAATCAGCCCGCGCCCGTGTTTGGCCATGAAGTTGACCGCCGTGGGTGTGACGTGCTGCGCCGCCATGATGAGATCGCCCTCGTTCTCGCGGTCCGCGTCGTCCACGACGATGACCATGCGGCCCTTCCGAATGTCGGCGACCACGGATTCAATGGAATCAAAACGCTTTGCCATAAAACCACGGGAAAGCTATCGAATGGAGAGACAAACTCCAGCCACAAAACGGACGCGGCGAAGAAGGCTGCTGCCGCTGCCTCAAGCTGCCAGCGGAATCGCCTCATCCATCAGCATCACTGGGATTTCCTGCCGGATCGGATAGAGGAATTTGCCATCCGCGCGAATCAATCCGCCGTCAACTTTCTCCTTCACCGTGACGCCCGCGCGATTCTTCAAATTGCCTTCCGCGATTTGCTGGTTCAACTTCTCGACCAGCGCCGGGCCGGCCACTTGCAAACCTTGGTGCGTCTCCGGGCAACACAGGATTTTTAGAAGCTCGACATCCATCATGGCTTGGTCTTGAGGGCTTTTTGTGCGGCTTCGTAAATTTGTTTCAGCGGAACTTTCGCCCGCTCGGCCAGCTTTTTGCACGACTCAAACTCCGGCGCGGCTTGCACCACGCGGCCGTTGAGCCTGCCGATTTTCATAGTCACGTTGCCGAATAATGTTTTCACACTGGCGAACTCGCGCCGCAGCTTGCGCCGCGCGGCCGTGTGACAACGAACTCCGAAAGTGCTTGTCTCGTGCAAAATCAATTCAGCGAACTTGTCCGCGTCCGTCTCTACGCACAAGACCGTGAGCAATACGCCCGGCCGGTTTTTCTTCATCTGAATCGGCGTGTGAAAAACATCCAGCGCACCCGCAGCGAGAGCTTTTTCCACGAAGTGCCCAAGAATCTCCGCGTTAATGTCATCGAGGTTCGTTTCCAGCACCGCCACTGTATCTGTCTCCCAATCACGGGCCGCCGTTGGAGTCCACGCTTTAGCGTGCTTGGAGCGGGGGACAGCCTGAAGGCTGGACTCCAACACTTCCCCGAGCACCGCCCGCAGCACGTTGGGCCGCGTGTGATTGTCGCGCGTGCCGAGGCCAAAACCAATTCTCTCCGCAATCAATCCGCTCATCGGCCCAAAGCTCTCCGCGAATTCCGCCAGCAGCGCAGCACCGGTGGGCGTGACCAGTTCGTGCGGCTCATCGCATTGCGTGACGCCAACGCCGCGCGCGCCGAGAATGGCCAGCGTGGCCGGTGCGGGAATTGGGAAGCGCCCGTGCGCACAATTCATCCAGCCGGCACCTTCGACGACAGGCGCGGCCAGCACGCGCGGTTTGCCCAGAATTTCCAAGCCGATGCACGCGCCGACGATATCGACGATGGAATCCACGGCGCCGACTTCATGGAAGTGAACTTTCTCCGGCGGCATGCCGTGAATCTT
>CAZNOE010000194.1:0-3401 GCA_964574525.1 uncultured Bifidobacteriaceae bacterium | reverse complement strand
CGTCCGCCAGATGCACGTCGAACTTCACGCCTTCGATGCCGGATTTCTGCTTGCGCGCAAAGTGCAGGTGATAGCCGTCCAGCTTGAGTTTCTTCAGCTCGCGCTCCAACCGATGCGCGCCCACACCCAGATCAATCAGCGCGCCGATAAGCATATCGCCGCTGATGCCACTGAAGATGTCGAGGTAAAGAGTCTTCATCCGTGAATCGTTAAATGAGTTAAATGGTTAAATGAGCGGTAGTTCGTCGCGGTGGTTGACTGATTTAACCCATTTAACTTGTTTAACCAATCACCGATTTGCCGCCAGCGCGTTGATCTGGCTCGCCGCGTAACCCGCGCCGAAACCGTTGTCAATGTTCACCACGGTTACACCGCTGCCGCAACTGTTCAACATGCCGAGCAACGCCGCCAATCCGCCGAAGCTCGCGCCATAGCCCACGCTCGTCGGCACGGCAATGACCGGTGTCGCCACCAACCCCGCCACCACGCTCGGCAACGCGCCTTCCATGCCGGCGACGACGATAAGCACATTCGCGCGCTGAATTGTCTCGAGCCGCGCCAGCAACCGATGCAATCCCGCCACGCCGACGTCCACGATTCGCTCCACCATGTTGCCCATGATTTCCGCGGTGACGGCGGCTTCCTCGGCGACGGGTAAGTCGCTGGTGCCGGCGCAAATCACCGCGATGGTGCCGGGCCGCTTGGGCAAAGGCTTTTTCTCAATCGTCACGCAACGCGCCAGTTTGTGATGAATCGCGTGCCGGAATTTTTTGCGCAGCGCTTGCGCGTGTGACGGCGTCAGGCGGGTGGCCAGGACACGTTGTTCGCGCTCGACGAGCTTGGCCGCAATCTTGACCACCTGTTCTGGCGTCTTGCCGGAGCCAAAGACGACTTCGGGAAATCCCTTCCGCAACGCGCGATGCGTGTCCACTTGCGCGAAACCCAAATCGGCGACCGGCGCGGCCTGAAAAGCGCGCAATACCTGGTCGCGGCCCACGCCGCCAGCGCGGAATTTCTCCAGGAGTCGGATGGCTCCAGCAGTTGTCACAGCGCCGACGATGCCACAAGCGCCGCGCGCGGTCACGCGGGAAAAACCGCAGTGGCGTAAGACTCCGGCTTGCGGTTGTGTCGCCGACCCTCTGGGTTGGCGGGCCGGTGCGGTTCTATTTTCGATTCCCCAAGCCGGAGGCATGGCGGCACCCTCGCAAGCTGGAAGCTTGCGCCACTACCCACGGTGATGATGATGCCGGAACAGCCGTTTCCGGTTCTGGAAGAGATACCAGACGATGAACACATTCAGGAAGAGAATGACCAGCACGGCGATTTTGAAATGTTTCACCAATTCGTACATCTCAATCGGAACGAAAAACGCGGATTCGCCAATGGCCATCCAGCCGGCCCAGCCGACGCGGAAAATCAGCCCCACGCCTTCGACCAGCGAAAACAGGCTGTAAACCACTGTGCCGAACGACAGCCACACCATTTTGATTTCTGAAATCGCGCCGATCCTGGCTTCCAGATCGACGAAGAATTTCTTCTCCGGGTCGAGGTGGAGGAATTGCAACAGGTCGCGAAACTCCTCAGGCAGGTTGTTGTCCGCCAGACTATAAACGCCCAGCGCCAGCGCCAGCAACAGCCCACCCTTGACCAGCTTGATGCTGATGATGACATAAAGCGTCGGGGCGCGCTTCTTGACGAATGTCGGGTCGCTGGACAATCAGGGCTTTCCCATTTGCCGCGCGTCAGGCTTGCGCGCCGGTACTGACGGATCGGTCGCTTCCGGCCCGGTTTCGATCACCTTGTTGCGCGATGCTTCCACCTTGATGTAATGCAGGACGACCGGGGCGAGAATCATGCCTGGAATGCCCATCAGCTCTTCGCCCAGCACCAGCGCGATCAGCGTGAGCCACATCGGGTTCTTGATTCGGTCGCCGACGATCTTGCTGTTGAGAAAATACTCCAGCTTGTGAATCAACACCAGAAAGATGAGCGCGATCAACGCCATTCGGGGAGAGATCACGAAGCCGACGCCGACGATGAGCGTGTTGCTCAGGATGTTGCCGATGATGGGCAGCAACCCGCACAAAAATGTCAATACGATGATCACGGTCACGTAAGGATAATCATTCCAGATCAGAAAAACGGCCGTCAACGCCGTGTTGATGGTGGAGATGACGATTTGCGCACCGATCACCCGGGCGAAGCTGGCGTAGAACGTCTGAACTCTCGTAACGAGCTGGCCCATGACCGTGGCATAAAGGCTGTCCTTCACGGCATCGGGATCGTCTTCCATCTCCCACTTGGCGTTGATGAACAGGCTGAGCGCCACCACCAGGCCGATAATCAACATGGCGAGTTGAAGCGTGGCTTCGCGCGCGTAACGGCCGATGTTGGCGATGCGCTCCTTGACTTCCTGCAATGCCAGCGTCTTGGCGCTGGCGTAATCGGTGAAGGGCAGTTCAATGCCCTTCCGCTCCGCGAAATTCACGACTGCAGGGATGGTGGTATCCGCGATTTCCGGCAGCGTCTTGTAAGCCTGCCGTGAAAAGAAGAATAGCCCGTAACTGATCGCCGCCACACCGATGAGGTACAGAATAATCCCCAACAGTTTGCTCCGGCCAAAACTCAGGAAGTTCAGGGCGAAGTACCCAAAGAGGACCGTCAGGAAAAGCGTCGCCATGTGCAGCCAGCCAATCAGCACCAGCAACACCGCCATGATCCCGTAGGAAATGCGGGCGGTCCTGGTCATGGCATAGAGCAGGGAAACATCCAACCTCCAACCTCCAACATCCAACCCTCAAATTCACATTGGCCTGCCGCGCCCCATCCCATTGGATGTTGAAGGTTGGATGTTGAATGTTGGATGTTCATCCCCTGCTTGTTCACCGAATCTTCTCCAGCAACAACGGCAGCAATTCGGAAATCTTGACGCGGTCCTGTCTGCCGTCGTCGCGATAGCGCAGTGTGACCGTGTCCAGCAACTCCGGCTTCTCACCAAGCGTGTCGAAATCAATCGTCACGCAAAACGGCGTGCCGGCTTCGTCCTGACGGCGGTAGCGCCGTCCAATCGCGCCGCCGTCGTCATAAAACACGTTCATGTGCGGACGCAACAGGTCGCGCACCGCCAGTGCTTTCTTTACGAGATCGGGTTTATTCTTGAGCAACGGGAAGATTGCCACCTTGATCGGCGCCACGCGCGGATGGAATTTCAAAACCACGCGCGTTTCCATCTTCCCCTTCTCGTCGGGCATCTGATCTTCGTAATACGCACTGCAAAGAATCGCCAGGGCGATACGGTCAACGCCTACGGCAGGCTCGACGACATGCGGGACGTAACGCCGCTTCGCCATTTCGTCAAAATAGACCAACGGCGTGCCGCTGAATTTGGCGTGCTGCGAGAG
>CAZNOE010000193.1:0-9244 GCA_964574525.1 uncultured Bifidobacteriaceae bacterium | reverse complement strand
CATCGTGCCATCGGGCGATTTCAAATCAGCGAGGGTCGCGCGCGTGGCCCGCTTCGCGAAATAGTCCTCGCGCTTTTCGAACTGCCACGCCTCGTCCCTGGCGTAGTGTTGCGCGACGCGATGATAAAACTCGCGCGCAATGCCGCCAATGGCCGCCTTGTTGCCAATATCCGTCGCGCCGAGTCCTCCCGAAGTCATGCCACCCAGATGCTTTCCAAATTCGGCGATCACCACGGTCTTCCCCATGCGCGCCGCCTGCACCGCGGCTGCCACGCCGCCGGCGGTGCCGCCGTAAATGCAGATGTCGGTCTCGATGACTTCGGCAGCGGAGAGCGCCGCAGGCGAAAAGCAAGAAAGCGCGAGGGCTGCCAGCATCAGGCGTGTCGAGAACCGGATGCATTGCGAGGTGATCATATATGATTGATCTTGAAGGCCGGCTGTGCCTTCAGGAGTTTTGTGAAATGCATTCTCATTACCTGTTGCCAGACAGACTGGGTTGCTTCTCTTTCAACGCGGAGAAATTCCCTTCCTCGCAGCATGCCACGAAAGTCTCCGTGACGGTTTTCAGTTCTTCCCAGCGGGCGCGGATGGTTTGCGACTCCTTCGGCGTGATATGGTTGTCTGCCGCCGCAGTCGCGATGACGGCCAGCAGATCGGCGAATTCCTGCACGATCTCGTTCGTGGCGGGGATGAGGTACGACGGATGCGGCCGATGGCTCTTTGGGTTGAGGATGAAAAAACCGCCGGCGCGCTGGCAAATCCACTGGACGAGGCGCGTGTCATTCGTGCTGCGCAACAGGGCTTCGATGCGATCCAGCGGATTGGTGCTGCCGCTGCCGCTGCCGTCATCCGACTCGGCCCATTTGTAAATCATCGAGAGCGACAGGCCGAGGTCGGCGGAGACTTGTTTGGCGCTGGTCTTCTGAAAAACCTCGCGCAGCAGTTCGTGCGATTGCATGGCGGGAGCATGAGAAGCGCGGCATGAATTGGCAAGGCGGAAGGGGGGTTGGTACCGCACACACTCCATCCCGGTAATCCCGGTAGAACATGCGGAATACTTGGGGGAATTTGCTTGCGCGGCGAAACGGATACGGCTTTGATCTACACCGTTCTCAAAGCTGAATTATGCACTGTAAAAACGGCAAAGGAGTTGAGCTTTTTCGTGCCTGCCGAAAAACGCCGCCATTCACAGCCCTGATCTTCTGCTTATGAAACCGAGGAGTTTGCTGCCCATCAGTTTGGCCGTCACCCTTTTCATTGCCTTCAACGCCAGTGGCGCGGTTGACCAGAAAGGTGACGGGACGGTCCTTGAAGCAAAGGACTTCCACAGACCTGCGCCAATGGCCACCGGCGATTACTCGCCTGCGGCTTCAAATAAGAACAACATTGTCAAACCCGCTTCCATTGGGCACTTCCCGGAGGCGGGCACTCAATGCCGCCTGCTATCACTCCCGCTGCATTTTGAGAAAAACGAGGGTCAAACGGATGCAACGGTGAAATACCTTTCACGCGGGAAAGGGTATGCGCTCTTCCTGAGGGCTGACGAAGCCGTGCTGCGGCTAAACAGTCCACCCGCAAGGGGACCGGTCATGTCAGACCGCTCGCAAACACACAGCAACTTGCAGACGCCGCCGGCTTCAGTTCTGCGTCTGCGCTTGATCGGCGCGAATCCTGAGCCGGGAACAACCGGTCTGGCGCCGTTTGCTGGCAAAGTGAACTACTTCAAAGGCAGCGACCCGGCACAATGGCGGACTAATGTCCCAACCTACGGCCAGGTAAAATACCAGCACATTTATCCCGGCATTGACCTGGTTTTCTACGGCAGCAGCCAGCAGCAACTCGAATACGACTTCATCGTGGCACCCGGCGCAGACCCCAGCCAGATTGCGCTCGACTTCGAAGGCGCAGACAAAATCGAAGTCGAAGCAAACGGCGGTCTCGTTCTACACACCGCCTCCGGCCAGATCCGCCAGCACAAACCGCGCATCTACCAAATGGTGAAAGGCGACAGGCGCGAAGTGGAGGGCGGTTACGTGCTCGCGGGGGATTGTGATCAGGAGCGAATCCGTTCCGCATTCCGCAATGAATCAGCGTTCAACTCTCAATCTTCAACTCTTAACTCGGTCCGCCTCTTTGTCGGCACTCACGACCCGACCATTCCCCTCATCATCGATCCAGTGTTGAGCTATTCCACGTTCTTGGGCGGCGGCAATACCGACTACGCGCAGGGGATTGCCTTGGATTCGGCCGGCAACGCGTACGTGGTTGGCTTCACCCACTCCATCAACTTTCCTGTGACGAACGGAATCAGTTCCACCCTCGCCGGCAACCCGGCATTTGATCGCGACGTCTTCGTGGCCAAGTTGAAACCGGACGGTTCCGGGTTGGTTTACGCCACCTATCTTGGCGGCGGCAGTGGAGACACGGGGCTAAGCATCGCAGTTGATCAATCGGGGAATGCCTACATTGCGGGAGGAACTGGAACCGGTAACGCACCTGATTTTCCGAGCGTCAACGCCTTTCAGCCTGCACCTGCGGGTTCCGCTGACGCTTTCGTCTCAAAACTGGGTCCTGATGGCGGCGCGCTGGTCTATTCCACTTTCCTGGGCGGCAGCGACGCCGACACCGCCTACGGCATCGCGGTGGATTCGGCTGGCAACGCGTACGTCGGCGGCGCGACTTCCTCGACCAACTTTCCCACAGTCAATCCGCTTCAAGCCGGTTATGGCGGCAAAAGCAGCCAGGATGGGCCGGGCGACGGCTTCGTGGCCAAGTTCGATCCGACCGGATCAGCTTTGGTGTTTTCGACCTACCTCGGCGGCAATCAGGACGACTCTGCGCTGGGCATCGCGGTGGATGGAACTGGCAGCGCCTTCGTCACGGGCTGGACTTCGTCTGCCGATTTTCCGACGACGAACGCCATGCAGCCCAACTTTGGTGGTGGACCGACAGATGCCTTCGTGGCCAAGTTGACTCCGACGGGAACGAGTTTTGTTTTCTCGACATTCCTCGGGGGGGAAGGAATCGATACTGATGCCAACGGACGGACCGGGATTGCAGTGGATACAACGGGAAATGCCTATATCACTGGTTACACGACTTCGACCAATTTTCCGGTCATCAACGCGCTGCAACCCACGAAGCGCGGTTTCGCCGATACGTTTGTGGCGAAACTTAAAGGCGACGGATCGAGCTTCTTCTATTCGACCTACTTCAACGGAAGTGGCGTCGCGCGACCCAACGCCATCGCTGTGGATTCTGCTGGCAACGCCTACGTCGCTGGTTCCACGTATTCAGGCGATCTGCCAGTAGTCAACGCTGTCCAACCAACCTACGCTGGTGGTGACGACGCGTTTGTCCTCAAGCTCGATCCCGACGGCGTGGCTGTATCTTACTCGACTTTTCTTGGCGGAGGCGCCGGTGATACAGCCTACGGTATCGCCCTCGATGCCTCCGGCAATGCTTACGTCTGTGGCGTCACTTACTCGACGAATTTCCCTGTGGTGAAGGCTCTGCAACCGGCCTTCGCTGGTGGCGACTCGGATGCTTTCATTGTGAAGTTGGCTGCAGATCAAGACTTGAGTCCACCGCGTCTTGTCGTCGCCAGCGCGCACGATGATCCGACCGTAGTGGAGATCGAGTTCTCGGAGCCAGTCGGTGAAGCCACGGCGACCGACGCGTTGAATTATCAGATCAGTGCTGGGATTGCCGTCCTTTCAGCCAGCAAAGGCGTGAATTCGAAGACCGTGCTTCTCAAGACGAGTGCAATCCCTTTTGACCTCACACCCACATTGACCGTGAACAATGTGAAGGACCGCGCGCTGCCAAATGCAATCACCATTGCGCCAGACTCCCAGATCGTCATCATTCGCACCCAAGGCCGGATCGCGCGCAGGGAGTTCTGGGACATTCCCGGCGGCGCGGTTGATTCGTTGCGAGCCAGCCCAAAGTTCCCTCACTTGCCTGATTTTCTTGATTACGCGACGAGTTTTGAGTCGCCGGCCAACCAACGGGACAATTACGGCGTGCAGTTTGCAGGCTACATCACGGCGCCGGTCACGGGCGATTACGTGTTCTATCTCAACGCCGATGATCGGGCAGTTCTCTACTTGGGCACGGACGACACTCCGGAGAGCAAGCGCGCAATCGCCTCCGAACCCGCAGCTAACAACCCGCGCGAGTGGATCGGTGGCCTAAATCAATTAGCACGCGGCGATCCGCCCGCCAACATCTCACGCCCGATCCGGCTTGATGCGGGCCGTCGCTATTACATCGAAGCCCTGATGAAAGAAGCCAACGGAGGGGACAATCTTGCGGTGGCCTGGCGCAAGCCCGGCGACCCCGAATTGAAAAACGGTGCTCCGCCTATTCCTGGAAAATATCTGTCGGCGTCAAAACAGTTCGGGCCTCCAGTCGTCCGCCAAGCGCCGGTGTCCCAAACCGTGGAGGAGTCGGAACCAGTCGCCCTTTGGGTCAGTGTGGAAGGTTCACCGCCCTTCGATTTCCAATGGCTCAAGATCGATGTCGCGATCTCGGGCGAGACGAACTCGGTGCTGAGAATTGCCGCCGCGTCGCCCAACGACAACGGTAACCGCTATGCTGTGCGGGTGTCTAACGCGCAGGGCGTCGTGACGAGCGCCGAAGCCATTCTCACAGTCAACCCAGATTTGGTCGCACCCCGGGTTCTCTCCGCAGAGGGAAGCGTTGGCTTGAATCGGATCACGCTCAAGTTTTCGGAGCCGATCGATGCTTCGGAGGCGGTCAACACAGCAAATTTCAGCTTGAGTGGCGGGTTGACGGTGAATTCGGCCCGACTCCTTCCCGACCGCGTCACTGTCGTGCTGGCTACCACTCCTCAGCAAAGCGGGCAGAGTTACGTCCTCGGTATCTCCGGAATTCACGACCTCTCATCGGCTCGTAATCTCGTCCCGCCAGACAGCCGGATTTCCTTCATCGCCTATGTTCCCGAAGAGTTCGTCGGCCCCTTCCCAAGCTGGGCGAACCTTAAGCGAGACTACGGTGGTGTTGGGGATGGCATTGCCGACGATACCGCTGCGTTGCAGAAGGCCCTCGATGAAGTGGGGACCAGCGGCCATCCGCACGTGCTTTGGATTCCGGCAGGGACCTATCGCATCACTCGAGGACTCGTCTTCAAATACAAGGCGAGCGTGAGCATCATGGGTGAGCACCCCGACAACACAGTAATATTATGGGATGGACCGAACGACGGCATCATGCTCCACAGCAATGGGGTGACGTACCACTCGCTCGGACGCCTGACCTTCGACGGACGAGGTCGCGCTCTTTCCGCCATCGACCACAAGTGGGACGGTACGAATCAGCCTTATTCGACTTCCGGAAGCGAATACTCGGACTTGGTGGTGAAAGATGTAGCCTACGGCATCCGAGCGGGCGTCGCCATCAACGATGCGGAGGTAGCGGTCCTGCGCTGTCGCTTCCTGCGCTGCTCTCAGGCGGGAATCAGCATGGAGAGTTACAATGCGCTCGATTGGTGGGCCTGGCACTGCGTCTTTGAACGTTGCCGAGTGGGCGTCACGAACCGGCGATACGCGGGCCACTGCCACGTTTATCAAAGCCTCTTCCGAAATTCCGCTGAAGCGGACATAACGATGGGCAACTGCTCTGGTTGGTTTTCGTTCCGTGGGAACACGTCCGTCGGATCGAAAGCGTTCTTCGCGGTCCCCTTTATTTTTTGCGGTGGCGAAATCACGATCCAGGGCAACACGATCATTGATCCGCTGGACACCGTCGTCATCGGAGTTGCAGACCTCGGACCGGTGTTGCTGTTTGACAACATCATTCGCAGTCGCGCTGAAGTGCAACAGGGGCCGGTGGTGAGCGTCGCGGACAACCTCGTTTCGATCGGTAACACGTTCACCGTCGCGTTTCCAGTGCAAGCGGGCGGGCGGGTCATCACTATCGACGACCGGGTAGTCAGCCGCGACAGCTTGGACTTGGAGGAGCCGGAACTCCCAGGCCCGCTCGCGTCTCGCAATCGCCCCATCATCGAAGTGCCTGCTGGCACTGGCGGGACGGCGATTCAGAGCGCCATCGACCAAGCCAGCCAATTGCGAGGGTCGCGGCCCGTCGTGCATTTGCCCGTCGGAGACTACTTCATTGACCGCACTCTCGTCATTCCGGCGGGCGCAGACCTTCAACTGGTGGGAGACGGTTATTATTTCAGTTCCATGCTCCGCTGGAACGCCGCCGGCGCCGGCCCGGTGCTTCGTCTTGAAGGACCTTCGCGAGCGACGCTTCGCGAATTCAGCATATTTGCGGCACCGTCAGTCAAAGGCATCATCATCGACAATTGCGATCAAGTGGGAGCGCGTGTGTTTATGGAGCAGGCCAACCTGGTTGGTTCCAAGCGGCACAATCTCCTCGTCGATCGACTGGATCGCACTGATGTGAGCATGCGCGACTCGACACACAATGATTGTTCTGATGCAAGTTTCAAAGTAATCGGCGGACCGCTAACGGCAGCGAACAACCCAGCCAAGGGCCGCGTCTCTCTGATCGGCGGAGTGACCGGCGGAAATGAACTGAGCTACGACGTCATCAAGGGTGGCCGCCTCGTGGTCGAGGATGTCTGGTATGAAGGTTCTCCTCCGCGATTTCTGCGCCTGACTGATTCCGGCCGCTTCAGCTTGAGCGGCGCGATGATTTACACGGCAGACCCAAATCACGGAGGCGTCGTGTCCGAGATCCCACCGGTTGAGATTGCAAACTTTCGCGGAGACATCGCTCTGCTCACGACGACCTTCGCTTCGGTGGGCAGTAAGGTGCTCATTCACGATGACGCCAGCGACTTGAATCTGCTGCTGATGGGCGTCAACGGTCAAAACCAGAATTACATCGTCAACAACTCCGCCTCGGCACGGGTCTCCGTCGTGGCGAGCCTTGGGGATCTTTTCACGGACCACGGGACATCGATCCCGGATGTGGGATCGACTGAACCCGCATTTTTGAAACGCATGTTGGCTCCGATTCGCGCTGAGACACTGCCGTCGCTCCACGCGCTACCCGAAGGTGTGACGGATGCCAGGCTTTATCGAGTGACCGTCAACAACGCCCTGGTGGGGATCCAACTTAGCCCTACGAACGCGCCGCCTGTTCTAACTTCGATCCAAGATCAAATCGTCAACGAAGGCAGCACGCTCACGCTGACGAATCAAGTCACCGATCCTGACCTGCCGTACCAAACACTCACATTCAGCCTCGCGCTGGGCGCCCCTGCTGGAACTAGCATCAATTCGACCAACGGCGTTTTCACCTGGACGCCGACGGAAACGCAAGGCCCCAGCACCAACCTGATTGGCGTGGTCGTCGCGGACGACGGATCGCCAGAATCAAGCGCCACGAACACCGTCACCGTCATCGTCAATGAAGTGAATAGCGCGCCACAGCTTGCGCCGATTGCCGACCGGACGATCAAAGAAGGCGATCCGTGGAGGCCGGCGCAGTACGGACTTTTGCGGGAGGTTTACACGAACATTCCTGGAGGTGCTGTTTCCGATCTCACCAATGCACCGGCCTTTCCTGCAAATCCCTCTAGTTCCGACCTGCTCACTATTTCCTTCGAAGCCCCCAGCAATGTGGCGGACAATTACGGACAACGGGTGCGCGGATACCTGGTTCCACCTGCCAGTGGCGACTACACCTTTTGGATCGCAAGCGACGACACCTCCATCCTGTATTTGAGCACGGATGAAGATCCGGCGCACAAGGTGCGAATTGCTTCGGTGAATTCCTGGACCAACCCGCGCCAATGGAACAAAGAAATTAACCAACAGTCGGCCGGAATAGCGCTGACAAGCGGCTCCCGCTACTACATTGAGGCGCTGCAAAAGGACGGCGGGAGCGGTGACAACCTGGCGGTGCGCTGGCAATTGCCGGATGGCACAATCGAAGAGCCGATCCCTGCCAGCCATTTCATTGTTTGGGATCCCGACATCTTAATCGCCACGGCCTCCGCAACGGACAGCGATCTGCCGACCAACGCGCTGACCTTCGAATTGATCTCGCCGCTCAGCGGGATGGCGATCAACACCAACACGGGCGCGATCAGTTGGACACCAACGGAAGCCCAAGGCCCGGGCATGTACCCAATCACGGTGCGCGTGTCGGACAATGGCGTGCCGCCGTCGAGCGCGACACGCACTTTTACGGTGACTGTCAACGAAGTGAACACGGCGCCGGTGCTCACGCTTCCGCCGAATACCAACATCAACGAACTGGTACCGTTCACCGCCAAAGCCACCGCAATAGACGCGGACATTCCGACGAATGCGCTCGTGTTCGCATTGGTCTCCGGGCCAGTTGGCCTGACGGTCTCGTCTGCCGGCGTTATCAACTGGTCGCCAGACGAATCGCAAGGCCCCAGCGCCAACACCGTGACAATCAGCATCACCGACACCAATCCGCTCGCCGTGAATGCAACGTCCTTGAGCGTCACAAGCAGTTTCCAGATCGTCGTCAGCGAGGTGAACGTTGCGCCGGTGTTGGCGGCGATGACCAACCGCACCGTGAATCCCGGCCAGACGATCAGCTTCACTGCCACGGCCACGGATGCCGACGTGCCGGCCAACGCGCTTTCGTTCAGCCTCCTCAGCCCGCCCGCTGGCGCAGGGATAACGAGCGGTGGCTTGTTTAACTGGCGACCGGGTGTTGCACTGGCAAGCACCACGAACGTGCTCGAAGTGATGGTCCAAGATAACGGCGCGCCGGTGTCGAACGACACGCGGTCGTTCAGCGTGATCGTGAATCCGCTCGCCGCGCCGGTCGTGCTCACGCCGCTCGGCTATGCCAACGGCCAGTTCACGCTGGGCGTCACCGGCCCGCTCGGCCCGGATTACGTCATCATGGCGAGCACGAACCTCGCGCAGTGGAGCGACTTGGTGACAAACCCGTCGCCCACCCTTCCGTTCCAGCACACGGACACAGAGGCCGGGTCCTTCAGCAACCGCGCTTACCGTGTGCGATTGACTCCCTAGAATTTCTCGGCCGCCCACCGAGCCAGAAGTTGGAGTTCAAGCTTCAGCTTGTCGTTCATGCGCATCTTCCGAGGGACAGGCTGAAGCCTGGATTCCAACCAGCGTTCCAAACGCCCCGACAAATTATAGATGCATCGCGCGGCCTTTCAGCGTTTGATGTTCTCGGAATGAATGGCAACCTGATCAACAACGAAATCCGCGCAAGGTCGAACGCGGGCGATTCGTCTCTT
>CAZNOE010000192.1:4666-9290 GCA_964574525.1 uncultured Bifidobacteriaceae bacterium | reverse complement strand
ATTATCTCGTTCGTGTTCTGGGGTGCGCAATCAAATCGAGGTGGCGGAGGCGGCGGCAGGTCTGGCGAGCTGGGCAAGATCAACGGCGAGGCGGTGACGCCGGAGAACTTCATCAAGGCGCGGCGCGAAGTGTCTCTGAGCTACTATCTCAAGACCGGCGAATGGCCGGACGCCAGCGGGAAACGGATGGGCTTCGATCCGGAGCGTGAAACCTACTTCCGCCTGCTTCTCATCCAGAAGCAGGAACAGTTGGGAATCCACATCAGCAGTGAGTCCATCGCCAAGATCGCCAACAACATTCTGCATTCGATGGGCCGCGGCCAGCCGGTTTCGCTCGATGTGTTCGCCAAACAAGTCCTGCGTCCGGGCGGGTTGACCGAGGAAGACTTCGAGCGCTACATCCGGCACGAACTGGGGCTGCAACAGTTGATTGCGTTGACGAGCCTCGGCGGCAAACTGGTGACGCCACAGGAGGCGCAGTCGCTTTACGGGCGCGAGCACCAGGAGGTGGCTGCGCAGGCCGTGTTCTTTTCCGCCTCGAATTATGTGGCGGACGTTTCTGCGCCGCCCGAGGCCGTATCACAGTTTTACACCAACCAGATGGCGCGTTACCGCCTGCCGGACCGCGTGCAGGTGAGTTACGTGAAGTTCAACGTCACCAATTTTCTGGAGGACGCGATACAGGAAATCAACAAGATCACCAACTTGACCGAGCGTCTGGAAGCCGTTTATCAGGAACGCGGCACAAATTTTTATAGCGATGCGAAGTCGCCGGAGGAAGCGAAGCAGAGGATTCTCCGGGAGGAACAGCGTAAACTGGCGTTGTCCAAAGCGCGCAAAAAGGCGAACGAGTTTGCCACCGCGGTTTTTGCGGTGGAACCCATGCGGGCCGAAAACCTGGAACCGCTGGCGAAAGAAAAAGACCTGACCGTGGAGGTGAGCGAGCCGTTCGACCAGGGAGACGGTCCGAAAGAACTCAAGGTGGCCGGAGACTTTGTAAAAGCAGCATTTGGGTTGACACCCAACGAGCCTTTTGCCGGGCCGCTGACCGGTGATGACGGTGTCTATGTAATTGCCCTCAAGAAGCGTCTGCCCAGCGAAAACCCGCCGTTCGAATCCGTCCGCGATCAAGTGATTCACGATTACAAATTCGCCCAGGCTGCGCTGCAAGCCCGCCAGGCCGGCGAAGCATTCCACAGCGCCGTGACCAACGGGCTGGCCGGCGGTAAAAGCTTCACCGAGATTTGCACCGGGGCGAAACTGCACCCTGTGCTGCCGCCGCCGCTTTCCTTGAGCACAAGGTCGCTGACCAATGTGGAAAGCCATGTAAGCCTTTATCAATTCAAGCAGGCCGTTTTCACCACTCCGCTTGGCAAGGCCAGTGTTTTCACCCCGACTCAGGACGGTGGATTCATCGCTTTCGTGCAATCGAAGTTGCCGCTGGATGAGACGAAGTTGAAAGCCGACCTGCCCGGTTTCATGAATTCAATCCGGCAAGCGCGGCTGAATGAGGCGTTCAACATGTGGGTAAGCGTGGAGGGCCAGCGTGATCCCGGCTTCAAACACATCATGGAAGAACTGCAGAAGAGAAACCGGCCGCCAGCCATCAGCGGAGCGCCGTAGAAGTGAAGCGCGGGCGTGATTGCAGGCTGAAGGTTGCAGGTTGCAGATTTGAGAGCGTGGAGGTTCGTGCGGCCCAATTCGACCTGAAACGATCAACTGGTAACCGGCAACACCCCCGGTGAGCGCCACCATCAAACTCTCCTCGCCCGCCACGCACGAGTTTTGGGAAATCCCCGTGCTGTTCGAGGACGCGCATTTACTTTCGCTCGACAAGCCCGCCGGGTTGCTCGCCTCGCCGGACCGTAACGACCCGACACGGCCCAGTCTGATGACGCTCCTCCACGCCGGCATCGCCGCCGGAAAACCGTGGGCGGGCGAACGCAGCCTGTCCTATCTGATGCACGCGCACCGGCCCGATGTTGAAACCAGCGGCGTCTTTCTGCTGGCGAAAACCAAGCCGGTGCTGGTGGCGCTGGCCAACTTCTTCAGCCTGGAGCAACCTTGCAAACAATATGTCACTCTCGTGCATGGAGCGCCGAAAGAGGACCGCTTCGAAATTGACGCGAAGATCGCGCCGCATCCGGTCAGGCCCGGCCTGATGCGCATCGATTCGAAAGGCGGCAAGCGCGCGCGGACTCGTTTTGAAGTCGTGGAAAGGTTTTCCCGAAACACGCTGCTCAAGTGCGAACCGCTGCCCGAGCGTCCCCATCAGATTCGCCTGCATCTCGGCCATGCTGGCTTGCGCGTCGTGGGCGATGAACTTTACGGCGGCAAGCCGTTGTGGCTGTCGCACCTGAAACCGGATTTCCGCCTGAAGGAAGGCAAAACAGAGCGCCCGCTGATTTCGCGAGTTACACTCCACATGGAGCGATTGACACTGCCGCATCCAATCACGGGCGAGGTTTTGACGATCACCGCGCCCTGGCCGAAGGATTTGAAGGTGGCGGTGAAGTATCTCCGGCAATACGCGGTAAAGTAGGGCAGGCGTCTCGCCCTGCCCTGCGCCGCGATGTTGGCAAAAATCTCACACCCTTTACCCTCGCTGGACAGGCGAGACGCCCGTCCTACGTTACCGCCCAATTCAAAATCGCCTTCTGCGCGTGCAACCGGTTTTCGGCCTGGTCGAAAATCGTTTGCGCGTTCGCCTCGAACGTCGCGTCGTCAATCTCCTTGCCGCGGTAGGCCGGCAGGCAGTGCATGACGAGGGCACCGGGCTTCGTGAGCTTCACAAGCGATTGATTGATCTGGTAGCCTGTCAACGCCTTCACGCGCGTCGGGGACTCGGCTTCCTTGCCCATTGAAACCCAAACATCGGTGTAAAGCACGTCCGCGCCACGCGCTGCGGCCTTCAAGTCTTCGGTGCAGATGATTTTTCCACCGGCACGTTTCAACAGCGCCGCACCGGGCTGGAACTTTTTCGGCGCGGCGATGCGCAATTCAAATCCGAGTTTCGCCGCCGCAAATATCCACGAGTTCGCCACGTTGCAAGCGCCGTCGCCAACAAAAGTTACGATCTGGCCCGCGATGGAGCCGTGCTTTTCCTGAATCGTCAAGATGTCGGCGAGAATCTGGCACGGGTGTTCCTCATCGGTGAGCGCGTTGATGGTCGGGATGCCGGCATAGCGCGCGAATTCCTCCACGTCAGCCTGTGCGAACGTGCGGAACACCGCGCCGTGGACCATCCGGCCCAGCACGCGCGCCGTGTCTTTGATCGGCTCGCCGCGGCCCAGTTGAATGTCCGCCGCGCTCAGAAACATCGGGCGACCGCCAAGTTCCGCGACGCCGACCTCGAACGACACACGCGTGCGGGTGGAGGATTTGGAAAAAATCAGGGCCCAGCTCTGGCCGTTCAACGGCTTCGTCGCATGCCGGCCGCGCCCGCGTTTCATCACGGCCGCGTCGGCCAGGACTTTTTCCATGTCGGCCCGCGCGAGTTTCTCGATGCTCAACAGATGTTTCATGTTCACAAACCAGCGTTGGGAACGCCCCGCTTTGCATGGCCGGAGCGTCACCAGAAACCCGCTTTGTAACCACAACGCCGCCGGCTCGTCACGAACGAAGTTTGAAACGTCGGGGTCAACCCCCTCAATCTTCTTTGCCCGGAGACTCACTTCGCCGCGATCGGCAGGTCGAAATAGAAGACCCGGTTCGAGTCCTTCTCTGTCCCGACCTCGGCGGGGGACACGAGGAGGCTGTCACCCAAGAGAGTGCGTGAGAGAATCGCGCCGTCCGGTCCAGTCACCAGAAACTCGCAAGGATGCACGAAAACGATGTGGACCTTGTTTTCGCGGGAGCGTTCTTGCAGGAAGTGGTCGTTCGATTTCGGACCGAACATTCCGCCCGACGGACAAAGAAGGAATTCGGCCCCTTCCGCCACGATGCGGCCCACAAGGTCGGAATGTTTCCGGTCGGCGCAGATCATAATTCCGAGACGCCCGAAATCCGTTTTGAAAGCGGGCGTGTTGGTGCCCGGCGTGTTGCGCACCAGTTCGTGCTCCAGTGCATGCTTCCGGTATTTGCCAAGGAGCTTGCCGTCCGGCCCGATGAGCACCGACGTATTGTAGCGCAAGTCGCCGTCCGCCTCGGTCATGCCCGCCACGAGGTGGATTCTCAGTTCTCCAGCCAGAGCGGCGAGCCGCTGAAAATACTTCCCGTCGGGAATCGGCTCGCCCAACGCGCGGTATTCTGCCAGCGGAATGCTTTTGTCCTGGATGGCGTAACCGTCGAGAAAACATTCGGTGGTGACTACGATACGCGCACCGCCTTTGGCCGCCTCGCGCACCATCGGCTCAAGCCGACGCCAGTTGGCTTCCCTGTCGCCGCGCACCCACTTGAGGACGATGCCCGCGACGCGGATGGTGGAGTTGGTGTGCGACTCCGCCTGTGCCGACGCAAAAACGGCGCTGCCCACCAGCACCACCAAATGCAGCGCCGTCTGCGGTAGCATCTCAATGCGCGACCGATGTTTCATTCTCGCAGCGGGAATTTCATCTCCGTTTGTATCCGCTCAAGCCGCCACTTTGGCAATCACCGATTCGAGGATCTGCAAGCCTTCCTCGGC
>CAZNOE010000192.1:0-4566 GCA_964574525.1 uncultured Bifidobacteriaceae bacterium | reverse complement strand
GCGCACGCGAGCGGCGAACCGCCGTAAGTCGTGCCATGCGTGCCGGCGCCAAGCAAATCCGCGTACGGCGCGCGCACCCAGAACGCACCAATCGGGAAACCACCGCCAAGTGACTTGGCCATCGAAATGCCGTCGGGTAGAAACGTGCTGCCAGCTTGCTGGCAGTCCTGACGTGAAGTTCGTTCTGCCAGCGGGACGCTGGCAGCACGTTGAACGCCTTCCAGAATTCGTTGGAAACTCTGAAACCTGCCCGTCCGAAAATGTCCGCACTGCACGCCGTCCATGAACAGCAGCAACTTTTTCTCGTCGCACAATGCCCGAAGTCCCAGCAGATACTCCGGCGTCGCGGGCGTCACGCCGCCTTCGCCCTGAACACCTTCGATCAGGATGGCAGCCGTTGCCGGTGAGATCGCGGCGCGCATCGCGTCGAGGTCGTTGTACGGCACCTGCCGAAAACCCGGCACCATCGGCTCAAAACCCTTTTTGATTTTCTCCTGACCAGTCGCAGCGATGCCGGCAAGTGTTCGCCCGTGGAACGAGTTGGTCGTAGTGATGATTTCGAACCGACCTTCATCGTGACCGAATTTGCGCGCGAGCTTGAACAAACCTTCGTTCGCTTCGACGCCGCTGTTGGAGAAAAAGCACTTGCCCGGCCCGATGAGATTAACGAGCGCCTGCGCCAGCCGCCCCTGCGGTTCATGGTAATAGAAGTTCGACGTGTGGACGACCTTGCGGGATTGCTCGACGAGCGCCTCGGTGATGGCCGGATGCGCGTGGCCGAGCGCGCACACCGCGATGCCACCGCCCAAATCGAGATAGCGCTTTCCGTTCACGTCGAAGAGATAACTGCCCGCGCCGTGACTGAGCGCGATGTCGAAGCGGCCATAGCTCGGCACGACGTTTTTACTGAACAACTCGCGGATCGTCTCGAACTGGTTGCGGACAATCGGCGGCGGTGAGGGAACAAGGTCCTTCATGATTTGCGATTCGCGACTTACGATTGACGAGTCCAACTCGATTTCACGATCCAAGGCGTAAATCGCAAATCGTAAATCGTAAATCCCAAATTCACTTCTCGGCCTGAAGAGCGTCCCATGTTTCGACGTAGAGCGCGCGGACGACGGGATTCACGGCGAGGTCGCGCGAGAGTTTGCGGCGGGTGACGAGTTCAACGACGTCGGCTTTGTCCTTCAGCCGTCGGTTCGGGCTGCCCGACCAACTGTCCAGCTTCAGGGAGATCAATTCCTCCAGTGAGATGATCTGGAGCTTTTCGGCAATCGTCGTTGGCTCCGGAAAAGGAACTCTGCAGCCGCGCTTCAAAACCTTTCCCGCCGGCAGCAGGTCAATGAACACACCGTTGCGCCGGTCTTCCACCCGGTCGTGAACGTCGGGCACGCGATAGAACGGCCCGGTCAAACTCGCCGTGAGCCATTCGACTGCTTCCAGCACGTCCGGCACAACGATGTCCACGTCAATCGTCACGCGCGGATAGCCGTGCTCCTGCACCGCGACGCCGCCGACAATCAAATGCGGGATGTCGTGGTCCGCCAACACGGACACCGCCGTCCGGGCAGACTCCACCAGGCCGGAGGTTCCAGTGTTTTCGCGCAGGATATGGGCGGCTTGGTTCGTCACGGCGATAGATTCGCATTACCCGCCCGCCGCTTCAATTCATTTGATGGCCGCTGATGGCCGCTTGACGCGTTCATCCTCAAAGCACGACTTCTGTGCCCACGCCTTCATCGGTGAAGATTTCCAGCAGCAAAGAATGCGGCACGCGTCCGTCCACAAAGGAAACTTTTTCGACCCCGGCTTTGATGGCAGCGACGGCGCTGTCCACTTTCGGAATCATGCCTTTGTCAATCACACCCAGCGCCTTGAGTTCTTCAACGGCGATGATTTTCAAATGCGAAATTACCGAATCAGGATTTTCCGGATCGCTCAACAAGCCCGGCACGTCGCTCAGGAAGACGAGCCGCTTCGCCTGGAGCGCGATGGCGGCCTGCGCGGCGGCCACGTCGGCGTTGCAGTTGTAAATCCTCCCGTCCTCGCCGCGAGCCGTCGGGCTAATGACCGGCGTGATGCCCTTGGCGATGCACTCCAACAACGGGGCGGTGTTCACGCCGATGACTTCGCCGACGTAGCCTACGTCAATCTTCGCGCCGGGCTTTTCCTTGTCGTCGAGCAACAGCGTGCGGGAGCGGAAAATGTCCGGCCCGGCGAAACCCTTCGCCGCTCCGCCGAGGGAATTGATCATGGCGACGACCTCGGGATTGATTTCGCGCGACAACACCCGGTCAACGACCTCCACCGTGGCTTCGTCCGTGACCCGCTGGCCTTGAACAAAACTCGCCTTCAATCCAGCCTGCTCCATCGCGCGGGTGATGGCCTTGCCGCCGCCGTGGACCACGACGGGGTTGATCTCGACGGCTTCGAGGAACACGATGTCGCGCGCCACGCCATTTCGCACAGCAACATCGGGCGAATCCATGAACGACCCGCCGTATTTCACGACGAACGTCGCCCCGCTGAATTTCTGGATGTACGGCAACGCCTCGAGCAGCGTCGCGGCTTTGGCGATCAGGTCTTGCACGGCGTAGTAGTAACAGGACCGTGTGCCGGCGGAAAGTCTCCTGTGTTTCGAACCTCCTGCCGTGAAGCAGTGCGGCTGGGTGTACTCGCCCAAATCTCGCAAAGCTTTTACCCCTTCACGTCCCTGGCGTGAGGCAAAACGAATCCGCACATTCGTTCGGCCACCTCCTCCAACTCGTTCGTCGCGGAAAGTTCGAGCCAGGTGATTTCTGATTGCTTCCGGAACCATGTCATTTGCCGTTGGGCAAACTGGCGCGTCCGGATTCTGACCAGTTCAATCGTCTCCGCAAGGGAACGTTCGCCGCGCAAATGCTCGACGACCTGCCGATAGCCGATGGCCTGCATGGCCGTCTTGTTTTGCGCCAGGCCGCGTTCGAGCAATTGGCGAGTTTCCTCCACGAGACCGCGCTGGAACATTTGCTCCACGCGCGCATCAATGCGGGCGCGCAGATCGGCGGCGGACCGGCCGAGGGCGAAGAAAGGCGATCCGGGATTCTGGATACCGGATGCTGGATTCCAGTTCGCGCGCTGTTGCGAGAACGGCTTGCCGGTCAACCGAATGACTTCCACCGCGCGAATCACGCGGCGAGGATTCTGGCGGTCAATTTTTTCAAACGTCGCCGGATCGTGTTTCTTCAACTCGTGCAACAACTCGGCCAGCGGCGTGGCTTCCAACCCGGCGCGCACCTTCGCGTCGCCGGGCGGGGCTGCGCCCAGACCTTCGCGGAACGCCTTGAAGTAAAGTCCGGTCCCGCCGCAGAGAATCGGCACGCGGCCCCGCGACTGGATTTCGCCCACCGCTTTGTGCGCCAGCTCGACGAACTCCGCCGCGTCGAAAGATTCAATGACCTCGACCACGTCAATCAAATGATGCGGCACGCGGGTGCGATCGGCGGGCGAAGGTTTGGCCGTGCCGATGTCCAGCCCGCGATACACCTGCATCGAATCCACGGAAATGATTTCGCCGCCGAGTTGCTCCGCGAGCAGCAGAGCGACATCGGATTTGCCGACGGCGGTCGGGCCGGCGATCAAGACGGGGCGAGGATGGAGGATGGAGGATGGAGGATGGATTTCGCCGCCGTTTGCCATCGTCAATCCTCTATCCTCGTTTCACCGCGCGCTGTTGCAGGGTCCAGAACAAAATCGCGCCCGCGGCAAAAATGCCGATGCTGAGCAAGTGCGCCGGCGTCAATCCGCGGTACAGGTGTTCGGCGGGATAATCGCCCCGGAAGATTTCCACGAACGAACGCGTCACGGCGTAGCACAGGAGATAAACTGCGAAAACCTGGCCATCGAATTTCTTGCGCCGGAAAAACCACGCCAGCGCAAGATAGAGTCCAAGATTCAGCAGGGACTCGTAGATTTGCGTGGGATGCACGGACGCGGACGGCTCGTTTTCGCCGACGAGCCCCGACCGGTAGTGCATTTCCCAGGCGAACGATTTCGCCGGAAAGCGGATGGCCCACGGAAGGTCGCACACGCGCCCGTAGCAGCAACCGTTGAACACGCAACCGATGCGCCCGGCGACGTAGCCCAGCGCAATGCTTGGCGCGAGGATGTCCGCCACTTTCCACAACGGCAATGCTCTCACGCGGACGTAGATGATGCCCGCGAGCGATGCGCCGAGCAGTCCGCCGTAAAAGACCAGGCCGCCGTGCTGGATCATGAAGATTTCCGAAATCGGTTTTCCTGCGAACTCCTCCCGCCAATAGGAAACCACGTAAAACGTGCGCGCGCCGAGGATCGCACCGAGGATGAGCCATGGGCCGAGGTCCACGATCCGCTCGCCGTTGATCCCGGACTGCGGTGCCCGGCGGCTGGCGGTCCAAAGCCCGAGAAGAAAGGCCAGCGCAACCATGACGCCGAACCAATGAATGGTCAGCGGGCCGAGGTTGAAGGCAATCGGATGCACCCGGAGAAACGTAAGGCGACTGCGGTGGATTGAAAGTTTGAAATGTTGCCTTGGTGGAAACG
>CAZNOE010000191.1:0-9329 GCA_964574525.1 uncultured Bifidobacteriaceae bacterium | reverse complement strand
ACGAGTTTCCGATTAGCAGAAGATCCGTCCTTTGTCAAAGCGACATTTTCAAAACTTTCAGGACACCACACAGCGAAACCGTGTGGTGTCCAGCCGCGAGTTGCATCCGTCGCTGCCGCCATTCGTCCCGGAGTTCAGTTTCTCGCGATCCGAAAGACCGATGAATTGAAAATGTCCAAGACATACATCGCGCCGTCGGGGCCGAAGACCAGATCAACCGGCGTGTCGGTGTCGGCCCCGAACGCGAAGGGCTCGATCACGGGATTGCCGCCGGCACCGGGCACGGGCAGGCCGTCAGCACCAATCTTGATTCGCACAATCTGGTGCCCGGCCGGGATGGGTGAAACGTCTTCCTCGTTTCCGAACTCCGCCACGAACAGATCTCCGTCATACCCGCGAGCGAAATTCCCCGGCGCAAACGCCAGCCCGGACACGGCGACGTGCTTGCCAAACGTGGCGAGGGGGCGATTGAGATGTTTGATCTCTTGCTTGTCGCAGGCACCGAACATCTCGGCCACACCCGGCACGGGACTGGGCACGGGAATCAATGGATATCCGTTGATCGCACCCACGTTGTAGAGGCAGGAAGGGAATCCCATATCGTCCGGTTTCGAGTTGTTGACCTTCGCTCGGAAGAGCAGGTCATCGGCTTCGGGGAAATCCGAGCCATTCATCCCGATGTAGAGGTAACGCCGGTCCTTCGGCCAAAACGCGATGTCGTACATGTTTCTCATTCCTCTGGCGACGACTTTGGTGTCGGCAGGCGTTTGATTCCGCCGCTCCGGGTCAATGCGCAGGATGGTGCCCGAATAGGTCAGGTCTTCACCGGCGCAATCGCTCGAACTGACAAATTGACCATCAATGAAGCAGACGGCCCCATCAATGCCATTGTCGGTGCGATTACCGTTGGGCATGTAAATGTAACCATCGGGACCGAAGATCAAATTGTTGTTGTCATGCCGTCCGTTGGGCAGACCATCCACAACTGTCTCATAATCGTCGGCCACACCGTCGCCGTCGGTGTCGCGCAACGCGCGCACCCAGCCGATGATGGCGCCGGTGCTCACGTCAACGTAGCTGTCCGAGACGAAGACCGTGCCGTCGCCGTCCACAAGGATTCCGATGGGCAAATCACCACCAATAGGGCTGGCGAGCCCATCGGCATCGCCGAAGTGCCGGGTCGCGCCAGTGACGGGATTCACGACATAGATTTGTCCGTCGAGGAAGTCGTTGAGCGCACAGACATACAATTGGCCGTCCGGCCCAAAGGCCAGGCTGCTGGGGAAGGCGATGTCTGTAGTGAGCAGGCTGCTCGTGAAGCCGGGCGGCGGATTCGGTTGCGCGCCCGCGTTGGGCACAGGAATGCTCAGGGTAATTGCAAGACTCGCCAGCGAGAGCGCTGCGACGAGTCGGCTGGTCTTCAATTTGTTTTCAGTTTTCATTTTTTGCTCCGTCATGTTTTTTGTTTTGGTTGTGAACTGCTGTTTCACTGACGGGTCTTGGCGCGCACACAGGTTCAGCGCCCAAGCCCGCCTCCTTCCATGCGGAAGGAGATTCATTTCGTTATTTCCCCAGGCTCTCAATCCGCACGACCGTTTGTCCTATGTGGGCCAATCCAGCTTTGTCGCGCACGCGGACCTGAATGCCGAACGGATAGAATTCGCCCTTGACCCATTCGAAAATCGCGGGGCCGCCTGATTCCCACTTGCGAATGACGCTCAGTGAATAGCAACCGGCTGATTCAATATCGGCGGGTTCCCATTGCGCTTCAGAGCCGCCCAGGAGCTTCAATTCCAGGACCGAGCCAAGTGGCGAGCAGATGCGGAAATCTTCCTGCTTGAGTCCGGTGACCGGCGCGCCATCGTCGGCGCGCGACACTGAGACGAAGAGCAACAAATGCCACACGACATCGACCGACCTGTATTCCTCGGATACTGCTTCAACGATTAGACGAGCCATGGTTTCCTCCTTTTGTGATTAGTTCAGCCTGACGCGATAGAACCGCTGCGACTGCGTGGCCGCGCCCGCGTCGGTTACTTCCACCGTCGCGCCAGTCCCAAGCACGTTGGTCGCGCCGGGCACCGCTTCCCAAACCATTGGCGCGATCAAACCGCTGGCGCGTTCAACCCGGTAGGTTTGGTCGGATGCACTTGTGAATCGGATGTGAACATCCGCCCCGGCAATTTCGGCGGCTAGCACGCGAACAGGTGAGATGCGTCCCCACCACGTCCCCCAACGATCTTGCCCGCCGAGCGGCGACGCGGCGTATTCCTGAATCGTCCAAAGGTCGATGTCGTTGACGGGATCAACGACCGTGGCGCTGAAATCGCCCCAGCGGTTGTGACTGAACGGGTCCGGTCGAACATAGGGCGCCTCGCCAGCTTTGAGTACCGTGTCACTTCCAAGCGTGTTCGACGGATCCTCGGCGGCGCGGAAAGCATAGTTAGCGCTGACGTATTGCTTGGTCGAAAACCGGCTGTAACCGATGAGAACGTCGTTGAACTTGTTAACTGACAGGCTGGGGAAGGCGTAGTGGTTCGTCCCGGTGGAATCATCAATCCGGCCACGCTGAAGGATCGCGCCCTGTGGACTGAGTTGCCACCACTGCACAGCGGCGCGATTGGCGGCGCCGCCCGGCGGAAGAAAAACAAAATGGGTCGTCCACAATGAGCCGTTGCGATAGACCATGCTCTGAGGCGTGGAGTCGAGCGAACGGAAGCCGCGCGCACCGCCAAGTTGGGGCAGAAACTCGGCGTCAAAGCCCGCGGGCGCTGTTTCCGCCCAGCGATTGGTTATGGTGATCGTCGCGCCGGAACTGAAGACTTCGGCGCCAACCGAGCCGGTGACGGTGTAGATGCGGAGGGAGTTTTGGTTCGCGCCTGTGCCCAGGGTTCCGATCAAGTACATCGTCGAGAGCGAAGGATCGAACGTCGTGGCAGGAAACCGCGCGTAGTCAGTGTTCGACAAGTCGAATTTCGTGAAAAGGCCGGCGCCGTTGGCGTAAAGGTTGGTCTTGTTGAACACGTAAACCCGCGAACCGAGATGCGAGCCGAACCCGCCCGTCTGTCTTACAAACCGGTCGTAGTGCACCACGATCCAATCCTTATTGAAGCCGACGCATGGATAATCAATCGTGACCGATCCCGCCGAATCGGAGCGGAGGCGGTAGAGGTTCCAGTTCCCGGTCGGATCATCAGTCTGAGAGACGCCGATCAACGCGGAGGAGTTCGTGGTGAACACTTCTGCCATCCCCGAAATGATCCAGCGAGCGCCATACGGGTCGTAAAGCAACCGGGGATCGCAGATGTAACAAAGGTTGGTCGGATTGAACGGGCCGACTGCACCCCAGAAGTTGGTGAAGTGAATCGTGCTCAGAACCACTCCGGCGCGATTTTGAACCCGCACACGGACATTGTGTGCGAGCATCAGATGATTTGGCCCAACGGCGCCATGCACATCGGGCGGCCACTCGGATCCTCCATCATCCTCCAGCGCCTGAAATTTCGAAGCCGGGTATGGCGAAGCCCGTTGTGCAGACATCGGGCCGGCGGCGGGACCAATCCGCTGCACAATCTCGGAAAAGTTAATGACGGCCCGTTTGGTGGCCACGCCCGGCGTGCCCGTCACGGATTCCGGAGCCGCGTCCGAGTCAGTGTTGGTGGGTTGGCCGAAGCCATTGACAAATGCAGCCAGGAACATCCCGGCGGCCAGAAAGCTGATTTTTGTCTTCATGTTCGTTTGCAGTTCGTTTTTTGGTTTTTGTCAAAGCGCGGGGCTACAGCGCACACACGGCTTTCCGCTGAAACCCGCTCTCTTCCCACACGGGAAGAGAATCCTCGGCTTCATCCGCTGCCGGCAAAGGCCGTTCACAAGGGCCGTTCCGGTTTGCAACATCCGCAGCAGTCAAATGCGTTTGCGATTCTCAGGCTCTTCGGGCTTCACAGGACTACAGGGGAATTTTCGGGGAAAGGTTGCGGGATTTTTTCGAGATTAACCGCGGATGACACAGCGCGGTGAAGCCGCAACCAAACGAATTCCAAACCCCAGCAGCCGAGAGCGCTGAGGTTCACGGAAACCGAAGTGGCAGAGGAATGTTTGTCAGGGGAATTATTTCAGATTCCTCTGACAATCATTCCCTTGCCCTACATTTCTTCCCCTCCGCGGCGGTGGGCTTGCCAGAATGTTTGCGCAGGGAAGCAAACTTTTCAGGTTGGTAGTACGGATGACACGGATGAGAGAATCCACCAACCTCACTCCACGAGGTTTCTTCCCGTTATCCGCGAAATCCGTGAAATCCGCGGTTAAGAACAGCTTGGGGCCGCACTACTTCTCGGCTGTGTCGAACTCGGCGGCTTTTTCTTCTACTCGGCAGCTTGGTCGGGCTGGTCCGTGGCTTCCTAGAGTTGCACCAGGCGTTGAAGAACTTCCTTCAAAAGCGGTGTGCGAGGATTGGCCCTGTGGGCGGCAACCTCTTGCTGATAGATAATCGCCAACGAATCAGATGATGATGCAAATCGTGTCGACAAGTTTTGCGTTATTTCACAGTCGCAGGTGGCATCTGCCGACGGTCAGGCAGGTTCTGCTTTCCACTGGGCACGCCCCTCCAGACCCAATCCCCTTTGTCGTCGCGCCACTGCAGACGACCATTCGGCGGGCTGCCGGCGAGCTCATGCGCTATTTCCCCTCCATCATCCTTTGTATTCCACCCGATCGAATACAGTCGGTAATTGCCCGGCGCGAGCCTCTGATAACGCAAAGATTGGCGGTCGAACAGGTCATACGGGAGTTTGGCTGCGAATCCGGGGGTAAGCGCTGCGAGTGTTTCCGGATAACTGCCGTGCGCGGCGCGATAGCGCTCCAAAGCGCAGGCGACGTACGCCTCGTCCAGCAGGGTTTGAGCTTCCGCAGTTCGCTGCGGGGCTTTGGCAAAGTCGGGCATGGCGATCGCAGCGAAAAAGTAATAGGGGTGGTAATAGCTCAGCTTTCTCTCCATTTCTTCCTGAGCCCGGCGATTGCCGTTTTCCAGTGCGCGGACGTCGGAATGTTGGACGAAGGCATCGTAACCCTGAAGCTGAACCTGAATCAACCGCGCATAGCTCGCGTAGTTCTGTTCGTTCCAACCTTTTGGACTAATTCGCGCCGACAACCTCTGCCACGGATCCAGCTCAAAAATGTCGGCAAAGTGTGTGTTGCTTCCCTTTGCCGCGTTCTGCATCACTCTGAGGATCCCCGCCCTTTCGCCCCGCAACGAGTGAGCTAGGCCCTGCAGTAACCCATCTCCTGTGCAGAGTTTTTGGATCGCTTGCAGGTTTGTTTCGGTCCAGAGACCTTCCGCCAATGTGTCCTCAACCGTCTGAGCGAAAAGACCGACAATAGCGACTTTGGTCATCGCTTCCACCAGATTTGGCGGTTCGCTGGCTTGCACGACGTCCGCTAGACGACGCAACAGAGTTAGGTCGTTCAATGCCGCATCCGGATCATTGAGCAGAAGGTGGACCTCGCAAAGGTTTACATAGGCATAGGCCGTCTGAAGGAACGCTTTGTATCCGAGATTGGGACCCGCTGTCGGATCGCGCGGATTGGTTGACAATTGCGACCTGCGCCGACGCAGCGCTTCCTCCACGTGATTAAAATCCCCGTGGTAGCGCTCATACCAATCGAGAATGTCTTGTAGTGACGGGGTCTGTGCGAGCGCCAGCACACGATGCTCGCGCCACTCCGCCGGATCTGGCGACAACAGGAAGTCCTGTGACAAATGCTCCAAGGCACGGAGAGCAGTCGTGTTTGTAAACGTGCAAGTGATTAAAGTGACTTTCCATTCACCCTTCCCCGGCCGGCCCTGCAGCCTAGCCCAAGGCCAATCGTTGGTTGCCACGATGAGACTGACACCGGCGCGTTTCGCTAGGTCTAAAGTCACGTCCGCGAGCGGCTGTCCCGTGAACCGCAACAACGGGATCACTTCTGCGCTGGCCTCTTCACCAGCGACTTGCAGCACGGAGGGCCTATTTGATCGGCGTGGCAGATTCCGAAGTGCCGCCAGCGAGCAAGGGCCCGTTTGGATGACCTTCGCATCATAAGGCGGGTGTGAGATCGGTAGTTCCCCTGCGCCCCGTATGAAATACCGAGCCATGTAGGGATGCGCCATTACGTTGTCCTGATCCAGAATCGGCAGCTTGAGAAGTGAGCCATAGTCCAACACTTCACCCACGGCAGCCAATTCCGCCTGGATGCGCGTCCATTCGCGCTGTCCCCGCCAGTTCTCCACGACATGGAAGAGGGCGACCAAGGCGACACACAGTGCCACGCCCCCGAACGCGTCGAGCCAGGACTTAACACGAAAACGCCGCGGTTCTCCGTCCGCATGCGGTTTGCGTCCTCGGAAATGAATTGCCCATGCTGCTCCGATCAAGACACCCGCTCCACACCAAACAAGCAAATTGCCCAGCGCATCGGGTTGAAGGATGAGTATGGCGAGCGTCATCGACAGCACGGAAAGTCCGAACGGCAGGCAGACGAATGTGAACAGACGGAGCCGCTGTCGGAGCGTTCTTGCAATCAAAGCGATCAAACCCGCGCTCAGAAACATTCCAGCAATACAGATACCCCGACCAGTCAAACCCGGCGGAGGGGGAGTCATGCCGGCGCCATGAAGTTTTTCCCGCTGCAATCGCGCGGCTTGATGCATGACTGAGGCATTCGCGTACTCACCAAGTTCCGAATAGACGTTGCCCAACATGGCGCGCAACTCGGCTTCCATCTCGGGATGACCTTCCAGGTCGTTCAAGTGTTGAGCGGTCTTGTCCAGAATTTCCCGAAACATCTGAGTGTCTCGACCTTGGGCCATTTGAGGGGCTACACTGTTGAGCATGTCCTTGATGAACTGCGTCTCCTTCTGCGCGGTTTCGCGCAAGCGCCTTTGCTCTTGTTCGGCCCGCGTCGCGCGAACCGCCTGCCACGTGCTCACCATCACGCCGAGCACGAGCACGGCTGCAATGGCTGTGGCTGCCGCGAAGGCGAGCTTGTTCCTTCGAACCATTCTTTGGAATCGGTAGAGGTTGCTCGGCGGCCGGGCCACGACCGGCTCATTTTGCAAATGCCGCTGAATGTCCACGGCCAGGCCGTTGGCGGTTTCGTAGCGGCGCGTGCGCTCCTTTTCCAGGCATTTCATCACGATCCAATCCAGATCCCCGCGCACCAGCCGGCTGAGTATGGCGGGTTCGGTCTGGCGATGCTTCGCTACTTCGATGAGCTTCGCGCCCAATGTCTGCAAGCGGGTGGAGGGTTTCAGTGGCTCGGTTTCGCGAATCATCCGGCGGATTTCATCCAGTGCCGCTTTGCGCAGCGTTTCAGCGTCGAACGGCGTCACGCCCGTCAGCAACTCGTAGAGCAGCACGCCGAGCGAATAGATGTCGGCCCGCGTATCAATGTCCAGGCCGCTCAATGCCGCCTGCTCCGGACTCATGTAGGCCGGCGTGCCGATCATGTGATGAAACGCAGTGAAGAGGGTCTTCACCGTCAGCTTTTGGCCCAGCGCCTTGGCCACGCCGAAATCAATCACCTTGGGCACCGGCTGGCCGTCGTGCAGCGTCACCAGCACGTTGCTGGGTTTGATGTCGCGGTGAATGACGCCTTTCTGATGCGCGTGTTGCACGGCGTGGCATACCGTCATGAAAAGTTTCAGGCGGTCCGCGGCGGGAAGATGGCCCTGGTCGCAAAACTCGGTGATGGGAATGCCGCGCACCAATTCCATGACGAAGTAGGGCCGCCCGGCATCCGTCGCGCCGGCGTCCAGCACGCGGGCGATATTAGGATGGTCCATCAGGGCGATGGCCTGCCGCTCGGCCTCGAAGCGGGCGATGACTTCCCGCGTGTCCATGCCGGCCTTGATGATCTTGAGCGCCACCTTGCGCTGGACCGGTTCCTGTTGCTCGGCCATATAGACCACGCCGAAACCGCCCTCGCCAATCTTTTGGAGCAGCTTGTAACGTCCGATCATCGTGCCGGTCCGGTCCAGCACGAGGTCCGACTCAGATGGGACGATGGTGCGTCCTGGCCCCTCCGGTGAGTCGGGTTGGAGGACCTGGCTTTCGGCGTTGGACAATTCGAGCGCTCCTTCCAAAGCGCACCGCGAGCACAGGCCCTTGGGCAAGTTGGCAGGCAAGGGCGCGCCGCACTTTGCGCAATGACTGGCGTCGTTGGACATGAGAATCTTTCGGGCTTCGTGGCAGCTTTTACCTCTTACAGGGGAAAACAAGCCGAAAGGTTGCGGGGAAAAACGTGGGCGAGCGGCCGTGTAGCGGCAGGCATCTTTGCCAGCCAGTGAGGGCGGCATCTTGCCGTCCGGAAGCAGTTACGATTACGAGCCGCCTGTGAGATTCCACAATGCTCGCGTGCTGAACACTCGCTTCCGCCGGGCTGGAAGCCCGGCTCACTGGCAGGCAAGGATGCCTGCCGCCACGACACCTCACCTTCCCAGCACCGCCAGCAGATAACGAATCTCCTCATCTATCTCTTCCGGCTTGGCGACTGTGTGGGCGATTTCTTCCCGCAACAATTCGCGGTGCCGACGACGCAGCCGATGGACGGCAGATTTGACTGCCGCTTCGCTCATCCCCAATTGACTGCCCACTTCAGCGTAAGAGAGCGTTCCGTGTTCGCCCGGCTGCAAATCCTTCAACTGATCAAACAAAGCCGCTTTGCCATCGGCCACATACTCCTGCCGAAGCCGATGGAGCGCCTGTTCCAGAACCGTCTGCGCCCAACGCTGCTCGAAGATTTGATCGGGACTCGCCGGGGCCGTTGCTACGAACTGGTAAGAAGTTTCCGCCGCGGAAGTGTCGTTCAGCGAAACAAATCTCTTTCCACCGCCGCGTTTCTGCGCCGCTGCCCTGTCCCGTTCGTCCGAGAGAAAGTGCTTTAGAAAGGTCAAAAGAAATGAGCGGAACTTGCCGCGCTGGTCGCGCAAATGGCCGAGGTGATTCTTGTCCAGGAGCCGCGCGAAGAATCCCTGCGTCAGATCTTGGGCGTCCTCGACGCCGTAACCGTCACGCCGTATGTAAGCGTAAAGCGGCGGCCAATAAGTCCGGCACAATTTTTCCAGAGCCTCGGCGGCTTTCGGAGAATCCTCTTCCCTCGCGGCCAGAACCACGCTCCAATGCGTGGTGGTGAACCACCCTTGCCGGGCAGACGACAAACCCGATTCGGCTTCCGCGGGTGACATGCTGGCAGGCTAATCCGGCGGAAGAAAGCAGCCAAGTCCAGAATATGAGTTGGTGGGCGCAAATCAAAATCTGAGGGGGAATCTTGGGGAGGGAATGATATAAGTCCGG
>CAZNOE010000190.1:0-9336 GCA_964574525.1 uncultured Bifidobacteriaceae bacterium | reverse complement strand
CAGTCCCGCACATCTTTACTTCCTTGCGAATTGAAAACGTGTCGCCGTCAACTTCGCGCGCCCGCTTCGCGGAAAGAATCGTTGCGGTGGGCGGGCTGAAAATAGGGGATGAGTCAATCAGCGCACAGTTACTTCACGGCTCCCTGAACACCGGCGGCGCGTTGGTTTTGGGTGGTTCGCTGAACAATTCTTCCAGCGTGCGAAAGGGATGCAGCGGCATGAGCAGGAGTTTCGGAATGAAGACCGGTTCGTTTTTCGGGTCGCTGAGCGTGCCGGTGATTTTGTACTCGAACATCTTGGTCACCGGCCAAAACACCAGGCTCACCAGGCGGCCGATGAGCCAGGCGTCGCGCAACAGTTCGGCGTCCACCCGGGCGTTCACCCGGCCATCGAGAGCCACCGTGCCGCCATACAGAAGCCGCAGCGCGGGAGCGCGCATCTCCAGGTCATCGGAAAAGACCACGCCATTGGTAATGATGAATTTCGCCGAAGCGTCGGAGACGCGGGTGCTGCCCAGCCCGGGCAGGATGGCCTCCAGCGGCTTTGACAGGATGCCGAAGATGGGAATATCCCAGATCAAGCCATCGCGCAGGCGCGCCTGGCCATAGCCTTGCCAGGAATTTGAATCGGCCGAGTTGGCGTTCGTGACGACAAGCCGGCCGCCGAGCCAGCCTTCGAGATGGTTCGTGCGGGCGGCCAGATCCGCCACGAGCAGGTGCAGGTTCACGTTCGTGACGGTAGCGTCAAAACGGAAGTCAGTTCCCGGCTGGTCGCGGTTGAAATCGAAATACGCATTACCCCTGGCATCGCCCCAGTAGAACTCCGATTGCAGGTTGGTCAGGACCATCGTATCGCCGAGCCAACGCACCTCCGCCGTCACGTGCGGCAGCCTGAACATCATCCAGGCAAACGGCCCGCCATCCAGCGTGACGTGCAAGTCCGCGTCCCTCGATCCCTTCAGCGGCGCGTAGCCGTTCACGTGCGCGATCGGCGGCTGGCTGAAGGAATAAGGTTCGAGCGTCCGGGCGGTTTGCGGGCCGATGCCGCGCGCCACGACCATCGGTTCGGTGGTGCTGAAGCCGTTGGTGAAATGAATGCGCCGCGTGTTGAAATCCGCCGTGATGCCCGCCGCGCTCAAGACCTGCGTTCCCCGCCACAAGCGCGGCTCGAAGAACTCGACGACGCGATTCGTGTAGCGCAGTTCAGAGACGACGCTATCCACCGTCTGCTCGCGAAAGGTAAAGTTCGTCAGCGCCACGCGGCCCCGAAACCCGGTGCGGTCAGGTTCGCGCCAGCGCCCCCAGAGTTCGGCGTCAACGACGGGCGGTTGCGTGAGCTTGAAATAATCGAAGCCGCGCTGCTGGTTGGTGTTGAGCAACGGCCTCAGCGCATTCGGGTCAATCGTGCTGTGAATCTGAAAGTAATATTCATGCGTGCGGTCATCGGCGATGTGCGCGAGGCGGAGCAGTCCGTCGGGCCGGCCGGCTTCGAGGTCCGGCAGATTCCAAATCATGTTCGTGTAAGTGAAATGGGAATGCACCCAGTCGGCCGGCACGCCGAGATAGGCGCCATTCGTCACGGCGAATTCGCCCGCCAGGCGCAAGGTTGGTCCGACTTCGCCACGCCAGTCCGGCTCGCGATTGGTCCACGCCGGCAAGGTCGCCGCGCCACTGCCGCGCAAGCGGGGCGCTTCGGCCCATGTGTATTTTGCGAACCAACGACGCGTTTTTTCGGCGAACAGCGGCGTAATTTTTTGCACGTCAAAGTCGGAAGCCACCTCGAAGCTGACGTTGCGCGTATCCACGTCCAGCGCGGCGGCGGCGGCGAGCGTGCCGCCGTGCAATTCGGCGTGGAGATTGGTCAGGATCAGGTCCGGCGCCTGCCAGTGTCCGCTGCTTAGGACTCTTTCCGCGACAAGTTTCTCGGACTGAAGCCCGGTCCACTCACATTCCCAATCCAGAAGATACGGCTGGAGGTTGGTCCACCAAGCCCACGACGAGTTGGCGGGCGGCGGGTTGGGGGCTTCGTCGAGCTTGCCGGTGAGGCGCACGTTACTGGCATTGGCCCAGCGCGTGACGGCCGTGGTCACGCGCACTTCTCCACGACCGGAAATGGGAATGGCGTTGGTCAGTGAATGAAACCAATGCGCGGTGAATTGTGCGTTGGTGACGGACGCCCATTTCGTTTCGGCATGCGCGGCCCGAACGATCACGTCGGCCTCCACGAGATTTGTCTGGGCAGAGAGGGCGCCGAGTACGAGTTCAAGGTCGAGATGGGCGGCTTCAGCCCAGGGTGTGCTGGCGGTCGCGGTTTTAAGAGTCAGCCTGGCGTGCGATACTTCGTCGCCTGCGCCCGGCAACAAGCGTGCGGTGAACACGACATGCGTGGCCTTGCCCCACGGCGTATCGGCATCGGGGGCGTGAAGTGTGAGGCGCGCGGTGAAGCTCGTCAGGTCCCGCGCGTCGCCGTCCATCACCAAAAACAAATCCGGCGGGGTCGCGAAGGAGATTTTGTCCAGCGTATCGGCCAGACGCCGGAGCCGCTCCGACCATTCGGCGCCGCTAATGGGCCGTTTGCCGCGAAGATATTTCCAGTCACGGATGGCCGAGGCATTGGTGACGGTGCCGGACACAATGAAGCGCGCTCCGGCGAAGCGGGCGCGGAAATCGTCCAAGGCCCATTGGTCGCCCGGCAGCAGGCGGAGTCTGGTGTGAATGTCCTCGACGGTCAGGTTGCGAACCGGCGTGTTGGGGTCTCCGACGGGCCATTCGAGCCGGCCCTGGCGCAGGTCGAGCGCATCCACTTGCAACTGAAAGTGCGCCAGCGCGTGTTCGTTCAGTTCGATTTCGACTTCCTTGGCGGAAAGACGCGGGCTGGCCGGGCCTTTCATTTGACCGAAGCGGACATCTTCCGCGACGATGCCGCGATACCAGCGCAGCCGCAGGCGCGAGAACTCAAGGTCCACCCCGCGCGCGCGCAATTTCTCGAGCAAAGGTCGCTTGACGAAACCGGGCAGCCCGCTTTGGTTCAGATAAATCAGCGCGCCGAGCAACGCGAGGATCACCAGCAGCACGGTGATGCGGAACAGGCGAAAACAGATCCGGCATTTCCGCCAGAAGCGACTTTTTGCGGGCGCCATATCAGGGAACGCCGGGCGGCATGGAAAGGTAGTTCGTGTTCGTCACGAGCGCGTAAGGGCCCAGCGGAAACTCGAAAACCCACGTTTGCCCGTTGAGCTTGGTGGCGGCGTAGGGATACCCGGACGATGAGGGGCCGCCAAACTCGACACCAAGCTTCTCGCCAGTTTTCAACTCGAAGAGCAGCGAGAAACCATTGGTGGTGAAACCGTAGCGGGCGAGATTTTGATCGCCACGCTGGACCCACGCCGAAGCAGCCAATTCGCCAAACCGGAACGCGATTTCCTCAATGGCAAAACCGTTGATCATTCCTTGCGACCCGGGCGCGACCGCCCACGAGTTGGTCTCGTTGCGGACGAGTTGTAGGGTTTTGCCGCCTTGCTGAACGGTCAGCCGCGCCACGTCGTTCGTGGTGAAATTCCAGATGCGGCGCGCGCGCAATTGCCAGACCGCCTGAGGCAACCGCTGGAAGTCGGCCAGTTTCACGACGTAAACCGGATTCTCATCGGCCCGGCGGGCGAAGATGGTATCCGCGTTCGTTGCGCCGAATGACACGTCGGCGACAACCAGATTTGTTGGTCCAAGCCCATTGGTCACGGCCGACCGGAGGATGATTTGTCGCGGGGGAGGGTTTGTGAGTCCGTCCGTCTGCAAATCCAGTTCGGTGACGGCATCGTTGAACTTGACAATCTGCAAAGCCCCCAAGCCGCTGAGGAAATCGTTCACCAAGCCGGTATCCAGAGGGAAATCCTGAGATACCGCGCGCCAGGTGTGGTTCGATTCGCGGTGCAACGTAAAAGCCTCGCCGCCGCGAACCTCGATCTGGTCAACTGGCCGGGTCAGTGTGAGCAGCCGGGGGTCGCGAAACTTGTTGGGCGTATCATGCCACGGCAACGTCAGGTCCTTCGGGACGGTGACGACTGTCGCGACGCCCTGGCGGCGGGCATACACGAGGTTGGCGTTGGTGGCGGGGCTTTTGCCGAATTGCAACCGGGCAACCGGATTGGTCCCCTGGGCCAGGGCGATTTCCAGTTCCGCCGGCTGCAAGCCGAAGCTTTCGAGGTCCGACCGGGGATCATCCGTAAGAAACTGCGCGACCCGCAATGCGTGGAGCTTTTGCAGCAGGTTGGTGATGCCGGGGCCGTCGGCTCGTGCTCCCCGCATCGTGCCCATCATCAGCCAGGCGTTGTTTGTCATATCGCGCTGCAGTTCGATGACGGCGGTGGCGTTGGTGATCAGGATCCGGTCGAATGCCAGATTGCGCAGATTCACGAGCGCCGTGTCGCGCCAATCGTCGGCCGTTCGCGGAATGACCTTCAGCAAATCCGCATTCACGATGTACGCGCCGACACCGACGACTTGCAGGTAAACCGCATCGCCGGGCGCGGTCGGGTTGCCGATCAAAATCTGCTTTCGGATGTCGGCACTTTGAATGACGAGTGATACTCGCGGCGGCTCAAAACCAAATTCGGCGTCCGCGTTGCTACGGTTTCGCAATTCGGTCGCGGTGATCTGGCTGACCGGCATCAATTGCTCGAGGACGGCGAGCAGAGTCTCGATGCTGATCGCCTGCGCCGGGTAATTCATCGGCTTGGTGAGCTGCCACGACGCGTTGGTGCGCTCGGCGCGAATTGCCGACTGCCCCGTGGGATGCACCTGAACGATGGTAACGGAGCCGGCTTTGAAACCCGGAAGAACCGGCCCGGGTCCGACCGCTGGTTTGGGTCCGAACTGTTTCAAAACAAAAATAACGGCGAACAGCCCGGCTGCCACAATGAACCAAACCCAGGTGTTCTTCGGATTCATAGGGCGATGAAGAAAGGTGCGAAGTGCGCGACAGCAGTGCCAAGTGTCATGTGCCAGGTGTGAGGAACACCTGATACCTGGCACTCCGCACCTGACACCTCGCACTTGGAACCTGGCATTTCAGTTTTCACTTTCTCCGGCGGAGCCACACCAAACCGCCCAGCAGCAATATCGTTCCTGGCATCGCGGCGAGCAGTATCCAACGGATGCCTTGCAGTTGGGTTTTGGTCATGGCAATGCGGAATTCAGTGAATGGCTTTGGCGTGATTCCGTCCAGGAATTGCGGGCGGTCGAGCAACCAGTTGACAGCCAGGCGGGCAAAATCGCTGTTCGCATACAGGTCAATCGTTCCGTTCGCCAGAAAACGCGAATCCCCTACTACGATCATGCGCGTCGAACCGCGCTCGGTCACGACGCCCGGCGGCGCACCTTTTTCCACCGCGACGGCGAGCGGATACTGGTCTGGTTTGGCTTTTGGGTCACCTCGCAAGACAGCAGTCTTCTCGGATCCCGCGAGCACGACAACTTTTGGCGCGTCGGCGGGAGCGTTTGTCAAAGGCCGGCCGGTCACTGTCCGCGGGGCGATGAGATCCAACATTGAGCCAAGCAGCGGCTGCACGACTGGATGCTGGCTGAACGCGCCCACGGCGACATCATCACCCTTGAGTGAGTGGGCACGGTCCACCACTTCGCTCGCGCCGACGATGACGCCCCAGCGAGCCAGGATGTTTTCCAGTCCGCTTTCCCGGCCTTTCGTGGTAGAATTGAATAGCGCGAACAGCCGCCCGCCCTGATCCAGGTACTGCGCAATTTTTTCCAACTCTTCATTGGCAATGGGCGTCGTCGGCCCGGCAATGATGAGTAGATTGCAATCCGTCGGCACCGGGTTGGTACCCACGAGCGAAAGCGTTTCAACCTGCACATAATTCTGCTGGAGGATCGTGGCGAACTTCATGTAGCCGGAAACTTCGTCGCCGCTGATGGGATGTTCGCCATGGCCTTGCAGGTAATAGGCGCGAAACGGTTTCAAACTGCTCACTGCCAGCACGCATCCCGTGAATATCTTTTCACCGTTGAACACCGTAAACTTGCGCCGGTACTCGCGCTCTTTTTCACTAGGCACTTGTTCCAGCTCGAATTCGGCCAGCATGTTGCCGGGGAGGACTCTTGGGAGGCGTCCTTCACAGTCGAAGATCACCAGATTCTTGGGGTTATCTCCGCTCGCGTCGCCCAGTTTGTAAGTGCTTTTTACTTTTTGCGCGGCGGCGGCGTCCCACTGGTAATCTACCGTGACCACCTGAATATATGGACTGACGTTTCGGTATTCCTTCAGCAGCGCGACCAGCGTTGGGTAAAGCGGGTCTTCCTTGTCGTAGTAGAGCGTTACCTTGACCTGATTGGTCAGCGACTTGAGCACACTCACTGTCCGGGAAGAAAGCGCGATCTCTGTCTGGGAACTGAGGAAAAAGCGTTTGAAGTATTGGCCGCCCAGGTAATTGACCATGATCACCACGGCCAGCACGGCGACAGTGCGAAGCAATACGTCCAGGCCGATGCTCCACTTGCGGCGCGGCGAGAAGCTGGGTTGGGGTTGAGTTTCGGTCGCCATTTCATTTCCACCGACGGCTCTCGACAGCCCGCAGGGTAAGGAACAGAAAGAAAACAGTGAGGCTCAGATAAACAATCACGGGCCGTGTATCCACGACGCCTCGGGCAAAATCGTGCATGTGCTGCAACAGGGCGAAAGAACCGAGGATCTGCGCCTGCCACGTGACCTGGTTGGGGATTTGATCCGGCAGAAAACTCAGCAAAAACAAACTAACGCTCACGACCAGGCTGACCATGGCGGCGACCATTTGACTGCGCGAAAGGGCCGAGGCAAAACAGCCAATCGCGAGAAAGGGACAGCCCAGCAGGATGACTCCTGCATACGTGGTTCCCACAGTGCCCAGATCCAATGCCGGTTGACTTGAATAGCGTTGCACAATGAGGGGACACGCCAGCATCGGCAGCCACATCACCATGTAGAATATAAGCGCCGCCATGAATTTGGCGGCCACCACCTGAATGTCGCTGACGGCTGTGGTCATCAACGTTTCGAACGTGCCGGAGGATTTTTCCAGCGCGAACAGCCGCATCGTGATGATCGGCACCGCCAGCAGCAGAATAAACCAGAATACGTGCGTGTTGTACAGAACTTCGGTCACAGGCATCGAGACCGGCCGGGTGCCAACCTTGTCGAGCAACACGACGAAACTCCACCCCACCAGAAACGTCGCCGCCGCAATGATCACGTAACCCGTGATGGACACGAAATACGTGGCCAGTTCGCGCCGGGTAAGAGTCAGCAACGTTTGCATCAGCATTGCCTCCTTGGGAAACGTCCGAACGGGAGCTGGAACATCGAACATCCAACATCCAACATCCAACACCCAATCTCAGGCCCGTCGCGGCCCGCCGCTCCATTGGATGTTGGATGTTGGATGTTGGATGTTCGATGTTTTTCCATCTTCATCCTTCTTCCTCTTCATTGGGCCGGGTGATCCGCACGTAAATGTCCTCCAGCGAATGCCGGCTGCGCGTCAACTCGCGCAAATACCAGCCGTGCTCACGCACCATCATGAAAATGTGCGGTCGCAGATCAACGCCTCCCCGGGGGGTGAGCGCGCAGCGCTGATACTCGCCCTCGGCGGGTGACACGTTGTATTGTTCGATTTCCGGCATCTGTGCCCAGCAGGCGTGCAGTTCTGCCGGGGGCGCGGCGATCTCGGCGATGATCTGCCCATCACTGGCCATGAACTTTTGCAGGTTCTCCGGCGTGTCGGCGGCGAGGATGCGGCCTTCGTACATGATGAGCACACGATTGCACGTCATCTCGGCTTCCGGAAGAATATGCGTGGAGATGAACACGGTGTGCGAGTTGGCCAGGCTCTTGATCAATTGGCGCACGGCCCGAATCTGGTGGGGGTCCAATCCAATCGTCGGCTCGTCCAAAATGAGCAGTTCCGGCTCGTGTACGAGCGCATCCGCCAGGCCGACCCGCTGACGGTAACCTTTCGAGAGGTGGCCGATAATGCGGCGGGCCACATCGGTCAAACTGCATTGTTCCATCACCGTGTCCACCCGTTCCCGCGAGCGTTTGCGGCCCAGACCTTTTAGCCGTGCGCGAAACTTGAGGTATTCACGGACGCGCATCTCCTGATGCAATGGATTGTTCTCCGGCATGTAACCAACCCGGCGCCGGACTTCTTCGGATTCCCGAAACACGTCCAGTCCGGCGATGCGCACCGTGCCGGAAGTGCCTGGCAAAAAACACGACAGGATTCGCATGGTCGTGCTTTTGCCCGCGCCATTCGGACCCAGCAGACCGACGATTTCGCCGCGCGCCACGCTGAACGAAATGTCTGCCAGCGCAGTTTTGCCTGCGTAGCGTTTGGTCAGATTGACCACTTCGATCATCGTGCCGTTGTTCATGCGTGTGCGACCGCGAGTTTAGCGGAAAGCCAGTGGGCCCGGCCAACTAAAATTCCTTACCGCACCTGCACGGTCGCCGTGCCCTGCTGCAGTTGCGTGTAACCGTTGGCGACGCGGCGCCGCACTACGACGGATAGCTGGACGCGATCACCGGGCTTTTTCCTGGAAAGAATGTTCGCCACGGTGATCAGGTCTCCAGTTCGCTGGCCGTCAATTGCCGTGATCAAAAATCCGTTCTGCAGTTGAACGCTGTCCGCCGGTCCATTCTTTTCCACCGCCTCAACAAACAACCCTTCGCCCGGCCCGGCCTTGAAAAGGGGCGCCATTCCCGGTGTCAGACTTGACAGGGTCAATCCGAGTTTGGTGCGGATCAAATTCTCGAACGACACCAGTTGTACCTGAAGCGTGCGTCGCACTCCCTTCTCCATGACCGTGAGCGTGGCGGGTCGTGATTCATTCGCAGTCAACTGCCGGTTAAAATTCACGACTCCCGCCACCGCTTTTCCGTTCACTTCCACGATTTCCTGTCCGGCGCGCAAGCCGGCTTTTTCCGCGGGGCTGCCCGGCTGAACGGCGCTGACAGTCAGGGGATAGGGACCGGCCTTGAGCGTGGCGCCGAACCAGATCGAGTCCGTCAATTCCGGCGTGAAGAAATCGGACAGCGCCGCGGACACCTGTTTGACCGGAATGGCAAATCCGACACCCATGCCCTGCTCCTCGCGATAAACCGCGACGTTGAGTCCGATGAGTTCGCCGCGCAGGTTGATGAGCGGACCGCCGCTGTTGCCGGGATTAATTGCTGCATCTGTTTGCAGCCAGTCTTGGACGTCAAGCGGTTCGTCGCCCGAAGGCGGGCGGCGGTTTTTGGAACTGAGAATGCCTCGCGAAACCGAGCCGCCGAGGCCATAAGGATTGCCCA
>CAZNOE010000189.1:0-9369 GCA_964574525.1 uncultured Bifidobacteriaceae bacterium | reverse complement strand
CGGATTCCGGTGGCCTGCAATTTGGTGATGAGGTCTTGCGCATTTGCCGGCTGCAACGACCAACTGCAAACGGCGAGGCGACTTGTGCGATTTACTGAGGTATTTTGCATTTGGCGATATGGGTTGACATCGGCGTTGTTATGACTCACGTTATGACTCGCTATGGCAAGTTTGCACAAAGACCCCCGGGGCAAGTCGCCCTTCTTCTACGGCGCGTTCCTGAATGCTGATGGCAGACGTTCATTCAAATCAACAAAGCAGAGGGACCGTGACAAAGCTTTGGAGATTTGTCGAGGCTGGGAACGGGCCGCCAGAAAGGGCAGGGAAGGTAGCCTGACGGAAGTTCACGTTCGCAAGGTTCTCGGCGAGATTTACGAGCGCACTACAGGCGAAGCCATCAAGTTCCCCACCGTCACGGATTTTCTCAACGGTTGGATTGCGTCCAAGGCAACCACCAAGTCGAGCAGCACCGTGCGAATCTACCGGGACGCCGTGACCGCTTTCCTCAGCCATCTTGGGAACCGTTCGGCCTTGAGCATTGCCAGCATGACGGCCCGCGACGTTGAAACCTTTCGTGACGAACAGGTGAAGTCTGGTAAAGCCAACAAGACGGCCAACTTGGGCTTGGGCGTCATCCGCTCGGCGTTCACCACGGCGCGGAAGCAGCAGTTGATTCTGTCCAATCCCGCCGACGCTGTGGACATGCTGCCCGAAAACTCCGCGACGCGCAGCCCGTTCACACGCCAGCAAATTTCCGATCTGCTCAGAGTCGCCGACGCGGAATGGCAGGGCATGATTTTGATTGGCGTCTGTCACGGACTGCGGTTGGGAGACGCGGCCAAGCTGACGTGGGCCGACGTTGATCTTGAGCGCAAGTCCATTTCGTTCTTCCCTCAGAAAGTCAGGCGCGGCGCCAAGCCGGTGAAAACGGAAATCCCCATGCACCCGGATGTTGAAAACTACCTGCTCAACCTGCCCGTAAAGAGCAAACGCCCGGACGCTCCGTTATTTCCTGCCCTGAGCAAAATGAAAATCTCCGGCTTTTACGGCCTGAGCAGCACCTTCATCCGTTTGATGGAGAAGGCGGGGATTCAACGCGAGGCGGGCACGGAGAAAACCAAGGGCAAGGGGCGGCAGGTGTTCACGCTTGGCTTTCACTCATTCAGGCACACGGCGATTTCCGAAATGGCGAACAGTGGCGTCAGCAAAGAGCGGCGGATGAAACTCTCCGGCCACAAGAGCAACGTGCATGAGCGTTACACGCATCACGAGTTGGAAACGTTGCGGAAGGACGTGGAGAGCGTCCCGTCGTTCGTGAATCCGCCGACGCCGCACCAATGAACGGGCGTGGCAAAAAGGCATCCTTTATTTCATGGCCGGACACGCAGAAACACGACCCCCGGCCCCCCTTTTGGGCCACCCCGTTGTTTGTGGCGGGGACGTTATTCAGCAGGCGTGGGGAATTGGTGGTTGCTGCCTCGTCCGATTTCTGAAAGAAAAGGTTTATGAGAATTAAGGTAGTTCTATTCGTCGCCAGTCTTGCCTTTCTCGTCGGATGTTCGCCAATGAGATTCAGCCAGTACTCCGGCTCAAGTCGAGTGTGGCCGGTGTTACAAGACTCAATGGCGGAAACATCATTCCGCCTTCCTGTTTATAGAGGTTGGCCAGATAAACCTTATGAGATAATCGGAAGTTTGCGCTTCAAGGACCCCAGAAAGTACTGGGACGACGGAGTAATCAGTGACGCGGTGTCGGCGGCGAAAAGCAAACACGGTGACGCCATCATCATCCGATACGGGTCTGAGTCTGGCGTCGGCGGGTACGCTGGGGTTGCGGAGGACGCTTCGGCATGGACTCAAAACCAAGTCACAGCGCTTGTGATTAAATGGAAATCCCAAAACGCTCTGGATGCGGAAGCAGCGGCCATGCGAGCGTTCAAAGAGAACTTTCGATCAAAACATCCTGAACTTTTGCAGAACGCTTCTTTGTTCAACTTCGCGATTGAGTATCTTCAATTGACGGCGGGTCTAAGCCTCAACTCAGGAGCAGCAACGGACAAGCTCAGGGAGACCCTGGCTGAAGTCCACGACTCCAAAGAGGGCGAGTTGAGTGGCAAATGGCTTTACCGATGCGGTTTCAGAAGGAGTCGTTTGACATCCTCGTTCAGCGATTTCTTTTACGGCACTGCGTTGGTGACGCTGAAAGACAACGTTCTCACCATCATTTCAACTTCGGGGCCGGAAGTAAACTTCAGTGGAACTTTCGACAAGGGGCGGGTGGTGGGGAAGATGGGCATTAGGGCCACTTCCATCAATTCTGACGGAGTAGCATCTCAAGAGAAAATTTCCCTGGCCGGGCAAGGACAGGTTGCCGACGGGACTTTCCAAGCAAGCCTTGTATTCCTGCGCTAAACCAAAAACCACCACCACACAAAACCATGAAAAAGACCATCGCTGTTTTGATCAGCGCCTTCGCCGTCTGCTGGGGAATCTATCAGTTCAAGGCTAAAGCAGCCGACACGAGCGGATTTCAAACTTACGAGTATGCCACGATTCGCTGGGGCGGCAGAGAGAACACGCATTTGATTCGGCCAAACGGTAAAGCAGAAATGCTCGGCCCGCTTTTGAACAAAGTGCAGCGGCCAGATCGTACCGATGACCGCGCGCTTTACATGAACGTCGCCATGAATGCTCTCGCGAAGGAAGGCTATGACTTCGCGGGCATGACATCTGACCAAATTGTGATGAAAAGGCCAATGGCGCGGTGACGCAAAGAATTGTCTCCGCCAAGCGGCAGTCTGCGAGAATCAACTATTCTGGTCCCATGAAGACGCATCGTTTGGTGTTCACACTTCTGGTGCTGCTGAGTGCCCCTGTCTTGCAACTGCACGCTGAACAGAGTCAAGCGGACCGCGAGTTAGTGGCCGACTTCCACGCCAAGGCGGAGAAGGGTGACGCCGAATCTCAGTACTGGTTGGGTCTTGCTTTCTCCCTTGGCAAATACGTCCCCGAGAAGGATGAGGTGGAGGCGGCGAAGTGGTATCGCAAAGCTGCCGAACAGAATCACGCCGCCGCTCAATACTATTTGGGCAACTGCTACGCCAATGGCGAAGGCGTGGCGAAAGACGAGGTAGAGGCGGCCAAGTGGTACCGCAAGGCTGCTGAACAGAATTTCCCCGATGCTCAAAACAGTCTGGGCGTCTGCTACCGCGATGGCCGAGGGGTGGCGAAGGATGAGGTGGAGGGTTACAAGTGGGTGTTGCTGGCAGCGGGGCAAGGCGACAAAATTGCGAAGGTAAACGTGGCCGTGTTAGAGCTTCAGTTGGCGCGAAAGCAAATCACAGAGGGCCAAAAGCGAGCGCGTAACTTCAAGCCGCGGGCGGCGCCAGCCGCCAGTGGCTACAGTTCAGGCGCGGGTATTGCGCAGACACATCCGGGAGCTTCCGGCACGGGCTTTTTCATTTCGGATGATGGCTATTTGATTTCAAACAATCACGTCGTCGAAGGCGCAACGCAAGTTCGTCTGGTCACGGCGGCCGGCAATGTCTCGGCCAAGGTGGTGAAGCTGGATGCGGCGAATGATCTGGCGTTGCTCAAGGCGAAAGGCAGGTTCGCGGCGTTGCCGGTGGCGTCGAGTCGTGGGGTGAAGTTGGGCGGCACGGTGGCCACGGTGGGTTTTCCCAACATCGGCTTGCAAGGGTTCGCGCCCAAGCTGGCCAAGGGCGAGGTTGCGTCGCTTGCGGGCGCAGGTGATGACGCCCGGTATTTTCAAATCAGCGTGCCGGTGCAACCGGGCAATTCGGGCGGGGCACTGGTGGACGAGCGCGGCAACGTGGTCGGCGTGGTGTCGGCCAAATTGAGCGCACGGGCGGCGCTGGCCGCGAGCGGGTCGTTGCCGGAGAATGTGAACTACGCGGTGAAAAGCAGCTTCCTGCTAGGCTTTCTGGAATCCGTGCCGGAAGTTTCGGCCAGGCTCAAAGAACCGAACACAAAGGACCGCAAGTTTGAGGATGTGGTGAAGTCGGCGGAGCAGGCGGCGGTGCTGGTGTTGGTGTATTGAGATGCGTGAACAGGTCAAACAAGGTTTTGTTTGATGCAAATGAGCGACATGAAGGCAAGGCGAAAGCAAGGAACCGGAACAGACATGACGCTCTTCCTCGGCCTTGAGTACGTGATCGAGGGTTTCACGCACACCAGGCTGCCTCGGGATTGTCGTGACTACGAGCAGATGACAGTGGCGGAAATCCTCGACCGTGTTCGGGGTGACGTTGGGGAATTGGTTGCGCGGGCTTACCCGGCTGCTCGGGAGGAATGGGCGAAGAGGTTTGCTCCGGCATGGTGGCGCGATTGGGGTGTTCCGCACGATAAACGCTGCCGACACATCACTGAGAAGTTGGCAAACCGATTGCGCCCCGGTCTATGGAAAGAGATCAATTCCACAGACAGCGAGACGGCAGAGAAGGCTCAAAAGGAATTGACTCAGCTTTTGAACAAATACTTTGAGGCAGAGCCGAAGCTCGCGGCGCACGCGCTTGCTTTCGTGACGAAACAAGCGGCCTATTCGCTTGAAGGCCTTTCCGTGAAGCGTGCCGCGTTGATGAAGGAAGTGGCAAGGGGATTTTCACTTTGGCCCGTGAACATGGGCCTACGCGCGAAAGTGAATAACAAGGATGGAAAACGAACAACCGAGATGGTGCTCACCCGGCGTGACTTCGCGGAGAAATACTTGAAAGGCTTGGGTGTGAACACGGACAGTCGGTTTCCTGAATCTGCACACAGCGGAGCAAAGAAAATATCCCCCTTCCGCATCGCAGCTGAACAACTCTACACGGATTTGCTGCTGATGAAACACAGCCCGCCAAATTGGAACTTTTTGAAAATTTCATCGTGGGCCAAGAAACTGTTTGCGCTGCCAGAGCCGATGACAACAGCCAACGCGGGCGACTGGTGGAAGGTCGCGAAGTTTTGGCTCGACGAGCAATGGGACCTGGATCAGGAGGCTTTTGCACCACTCATCGCAGTTTCCAAAAAGTGGAAGAACGATTTTGGGAGCACAAGTCCCTACGGGGCCGGTTCTGGCCCACTCAAGAGGGTGAAGCGAAAAGTGCCGATCACTGAAGCCCCGCTGTATCCTTCAGAGTTACGCTCCACCGTCATTGATTCACGGCTCAAGGAAGCCTTCTGTGCGCTCGCAAAGCCCGCCGACTTGTAGGGAGTTGGCGGCAACTTCCAACAAGCGATTTCGTTGCGGATAGTTCCGCGTGTGGTTTTTTGTGGTTCGTATGACACAGAAACGAAGCGAAATCACCGATGACTCCAGAAGCGAACTCGAAACGACCGCCAAGCGAAACGCCGCAGCAGAGCGTTGGGCATTGGAGCAGCAGCTTGAACGGATCCTCAACCGCGTCCCGCCGCTTTTTTCGCTCCCGCCAGCGGGGCAGCGATGCCGATACACAGACAAGCCGCGCTCATTCCTCGTTGAGCTGGTGTGTCCCTGCCAGCGGAACAATTTCCGCCCACCGGTAAAGGCAATTTACAAGAAGGCCCACCGCTACGCTCAAAGAGGCGTATGGCTTTTACCTGCTGAAAACATTTTCCGTCACCTGCTCGGGTTGGCCGAAAATTCCACACAAGAATTTCTCGAAACGGCCAAGGCGCGGGCCGAAGCGAAGCAGGGGAAGGCAGCCGAATGAGAACGACCCGCGAGGCCGGGACGGCGTTTGAAAAAATTCCCGCTGAACTGCGCGCCAAGCGCCAGTGGGTTTGCTGGCGGCTCGAAAAGACGCAGGACGGGCGAGAAACCAAAGTTCCGTACACGCCGCGAGATGCCAAGGCCAGCACCACCGGCCCGCAGACTTGGGCAAGGTTTGACGAGTGCCTCGCCGCATACCGCGCCGAGAAATTCAACGGCATCGGTTTTGTGTTTGCGGACGGCAACGGATTGACCGGGATTGACCTTGACCACCACCGCGATCCAAAGACGGGTGAACTTGACCCATTCGCAAGAGAATACGTTTCCCGTCTCAACAGCTACACGGAGCTTTCACAGAGCGGGACGGGGGTGCATATCATCGCTCGTGGCGTAATTCCAAGCGACAAGGGCAAACGCGACGCAAAGCGAGGTTTGGAAATGTATTCAACGGGCCGCTTCTTTGTGATGACGGGCGCGCACCTGGACGGCTCGCCCAGTACGATTGAGCCACGGCAGTCAGCCATCAGCGGTTTGTTCCAAGAAATCTTTGTCGAGCGGAAGAAGGAAACCAAACCTGCTCCCGACCCGGCTCGATCTCTCACTCTGTCGGATGATGAACTTGTTAAAAAGGCGAGCAGGGCCAGCAATGCGGCAAAGTTCTCCGCGCTTTGGCGTGGTGACTTCGCCGCAGCGGGTTTCGATTCTCAGAGCGAGGGCGACGCGGCTTTGCTTTCGATGTTGCACTTCTGGACAAGTGGGGACAAAGAACGCTCGTTTCGTTTGTTCGCTCAGTCGGGCCTGAGCCGTGAGAAGTGGAAGCGCGAGGATTATCGGGAAGCAACATGGCAGCATGTGGCGCACGGCGAAACCTATTCGGCGCGATCGGTCAAGGCGGGGACTGTGGCGAGTGAATACTTGGGCGCCGAACCTCAGCAGCCGGAGTGGACAGAACCAAAGCCGCTGCCCGCAGACTTGCCCGCCGTGCCGTCGTTCAACTTCGTTTGTCTGCCGGACACGTTCCGGGATTGGATTGAGGACATCGCAGAACGAATGCAGTGCCCGCCGGACTTCCCCGCTGTGGGAGCGATGATCGCACTCGGTTCGCTGGTGGGACGCAAGATCGGCATCCGACCAAAACGATATGATGACTGGCTCGTGATCCCGAACCTGTGGGGTTGTATTGTCGGGCGTCCGGGTTTGATGAAAACACCCGCGTTGGAGCAGCCGCTTCGACCACTGCGCCGACTCGTGGCCGAAGCGTTGGACCGATACGCGGCGGAAATGCAGGACCATGAGGTCAACACCATGCTCAAGTCGCAAGGGGCGAAACTCGCGGAGAAGAAAATTGCCGCGCACTTGAAGAAGGGCGATCAACAAGCCGCCCGTGCTGAAGCCGAGGCCATCGTGAAAAAGGAGCCCGATGAACCGGTCTGCCGGCGCTACGAAACGAACGACCCGACGATAGAAAAACTCGGCGTACTGCTGGCCGAGAATCCAACGGGTTTACTTTTGTTCCGCGATGAACTCGTTGGTTTTCTTCGTGGACTCGATAGGGACGGGCACGAAAGCGACCGGGCAGTCTATCTGGAAATGTGGAACGGCACGGGAAGCTTCACATCCGACCGTATCCAACGCGGCACAGTCAGAACGCCTGCCATTCTCTCCATCCTGGGCGGGATTCAACCGGACTTGCTCACGGCCTATGTTCGTGAAGCGGTGCGCGGCGGACTGGGTGCGGATGGATTGCTCCAACGAATCCAACTGTTCGTCTGGCCGGACGTTTCAAAGGAATGGCGTCACGTTGACCGCTGGCCGAACACGGAAGCCAAGAATAAGGCGTTCGACGTGTTCAAGTATCTCGACAGCTTGACTGCGGAAGCCGTCGGCGCGGACACGTCAAGCGGTATCCCCTTCTTGCGGTTCACCAACGATGCTCAGGAGCGTTTTGACTGTTGGCGTGCAGAGTTGGAAGGAACGCTCCGCAGTGATATAGAGCATCCGGCGTTTGAGGCTCATTTGTCGAAGTATCGGAAGCTCGTTCCTGCGCTTGCATTACTAATTCACTTGGCAAACCGCGACACCGGCGCGGTTACTTTGTCCCCACTGAACAAGGCATTTCTTTGGGCGGCGTATCTGGAAGCCCATGCCCGGCGCATTTATTCCGCTGTGTTGCGCCCCGACACGGCGGCGGCCCGCGAACTGGCGAAACACTTGCAGCGCGGAGAACTGCCGGGGCGGTTTACATTGCGCGAAACATATCGGAAAGGGTGGGCCGGATTGAGCAGCAAGGAGGACGCGGAAGCCGCAACCGAAATCCTCTGTGACCTGGGTTGGATTCGCGCGGTTGCTGAAACTGGCCGAACCACTGGCAGACCCGCCAGCCCGATGTTTGAGACCAATCCGAAAATTCTAAACTCCCAGCGGAGCGAACTGACAGAACTGACAAAACCCACTTCTGGCGGTTTTGTCAGTGAGGCTCAGTCGGTGGTTGAAAAATTCACGGCACTGACAGAGGCAGCATCCGAGCAGGACAAACTTGCCGAAGTCGCTCTTGAATTATGACCGCTCAGGAACTTTACCTTGAAGCACAGAAGCGGGGACTGCGGCTTGAACCACGCGGCGACCGTCTCGCCGTCATTCCCGCTAACCGTGTCGCGCCTGCGTTCGCCGACGTGTTGCGTGAGCACAAACGCGAACTGCTCAACTGGCTTGAAACCAAAGACGCACAGCTGCCGCCCGATTGTGTGCCGTGGCTCCACGTCGCCCGGCAAATCCTGGCCGGTGAGTTTGACGGCGCGGATCGTTCTACCGTCGAAAGCCTCACCATCGGCCTGCGCGGCATCCGGCATCGGCTCTGTCAACGAGCCCTGGCTCACCTGAGAATCCAGCAACCGAAATCAATCGAGCCGTGAAGATAGACAGCAAACAGATTGCGGTTGTGAAACGAAAGCCGGACTGGACGGCGATCAAGACCGCCTATTTGAACGGAGACGGCAGCTTCCGCGATCTGGCGAAGCAGTTTAATGTCAGCTTCCACACCATCGCCAAACGCGCCAAGCGAGAGGACTGGACTGGCGAAATGGCGAAGCTTTGCGACGCCGTGGCGACAACGGCGATGAACACGGCGACAGAACGCGGCAAAGAACTCGGCATGACGGCGGGGGATTTCGTGGAGCGCAGCATCCGGGAGACTGAGCGTTGGCTAAACCGAATCGAGGCGCTGGCCGGCGATGGCAAACTGACACCGGACACTCTACAAAAGCTCGTGAACAGTTGGCGGACGGCGTTGGCGGCAGGACGCGAGGCTTTCGGCTTGGACTCACGGGAGCCGCGGGTTTTATTCGACGTGACAATTCTTGACCGCGAACCGTCGTCTTGTGTGGTTGATCACGAATGTCCGCTCGCCATTGAAGCGGCGGTTGTTAGCACTCCGAAATCAGAATCGAACACGGGCGGGTAACTGCGGGCCACCGGGTGCAATTCACCGCTTCTTTCTGCTCTGCGTCATGGCTGAAATTCTGCGACTTGTTATGACTGGACGTTATGACTCGGCGTTTTGCAAGCAGTTGAAACGCACAAAACCATTGATTTTATTGGTGAAAACGCGCGAAAGAGGATTGCAACGACCAACTGCACACGGCCAGACGGGCGGGCAAGGAGTTGTTTTTCATGTTGCGT
>CAZNOE010000188.1:4157-9415 GCA_964574525.1 uncultured Bifidobacteriaceae bacterium | reverse complement strand
CTCGCGAAAGCGCGTGGGTTCGTTGAGCATCGCCAAAAGCTGCCGGCGATTTTCCCGGCGCTGTTCGGCGAGCGCTTCTTCGAGCAATCGCTGGTTTTCCCGATGGGCCGTGCCTTCGTCGGATTTGCTGAGCTGATGGTGCGCGGGCGGGACGAGCGGGTAAAGTTGCAGGATTTGAAACAGCAGGCCCTTCTCCCGTTTGCCAATGCCGAACGTGAAACGGTCCTTGTCCGCGCGAATGATTTTCACGACTCGCGCTCCATGGTGGCGTGCAGGGTGTATTTCTGGAGTTGGTGCGCGTAATGTTCTGCCTTCTCCATCGTGGTGCGGGCCACCACACTTTTGCCCTGGTTGTGGACCTGCATCATGTGAAATTCCGCCTTTTGCCGGTTCCAACCAAACACGACTTGGAACACGTGCGTAACGTAAGTCATCAAATTGACCGGGTCGTTCCAGCAAATCACCAACCATCCTGGCTCCAGATCGGATTTCGATCCGGTTTGCTCTTCACGCCCGATGTCGGGCGCAACTTCAGGCATCACAGTTTCAGCCACGCCCAAAAATAGGCGCTGAGCGCTGGAATGTCGAGGCGCGCGCACCGGCATTCTTCGCTCCGATCCGACGTTTGCCTTCCGAGTGAACTTCCATGTCTGCGTTCCCAAAAAATCTTCTTGCCAGCTTTAACTTTGTAGTGCAAAGTGAGTCGCATGGAAACGAATTGGGCCGCTGAGCATCTGCAGGTCATCCGCACCTTGATGGAACGTTCCGCCGTCTATCGGCGCGCGCTGGCGCCCGTCATGACTTTGAACGGCGCGATGGGAACTGCGGCTGCTCTTGCCGGTTGGGTTCTCAAAATCAACTCTCCCCGCGGCTTTATTTTCTTTTGGGCCTGTGTTGGAGCGCTGGCGGTGGCAGGTTCTTTCCTGCTCGTGCGCCGGCAGGCGCTCAAGGAATCAGAGCCCTTCTGGTCGCCTCCCACGCGGCGCATCACGCAAGCCATGCTGCCAGCGTTGGTCGCCGGCTTCATCGTCGGCGCTGTCGTGTGGGCGCATGTGGCGTCCGCGCCGGAAAACCTCGCCAACGTGCTGGGTATGCTCTGGCTGCCGCTCAGTTGGGTTGTTTTATACGGCTGCGCTTTTCACGCGGCCGGGTTTTTCATGCCGCGCGGGATGAGGATCTTCGGCTGGGCCTTTGTTCTTGGCGGCTGCGGCTTGTTTGCGCTGGGCATCCCGGATTGGGCAGATCGGTTTGTTTATGCGCACGGGATCATGGGATTTTTCTTCGGCGTGCTCCATCTGGCCTACGGCGTTTATCTCTACTTTACCGAGCAGCGAAAGAATGAAATGTGAATCCGGAACCATTTCTCCAGCTCGATCGCGTCATTCACGAGAAAGGGCGGCTGGGCATCATGTCCATGCTGGCCGCCTCGCCGGAGCTTTCATTCACCGAACTGCGCGATGCGCTCGAAATGACCGACGGCAATCTCACCTCGCACATGCGCACGCTCCAGGAAGCCGGCTACGTTTCGGTCAGCAAGTCCTACGAGAACAACCGCCCGCTCACGACCTGCTCGCTGACTCCCGCAGGCAAGAAGGCGTTCGCCAATTACGTCAATCTGCTGGAGCAGATCGTCCAGCAGAACAAGCCTAGGTAAAAAATCTTTTGAACGAACCAGAACGAACACGGTCATAGACTTTGCAATACAAAGTGAAAGGTAAATTCGCCAGGAGGACTTTTGAGGTGGGGCACGGCCAGTGCGCGGTTTTGGGGAACCGAGTTGCTGATGCCGCTCTGACGCGGACCCCGTGCCCCGCCTCGCCACACAAACCATGAAAATCATCCGTGCAGAACATCTGGGCATGTGCTTTGGCGTGCGCGACGCCATTGCGCTGGCCGTGAAAACCGCGCAGCACGAACCGCTGACGATACTCGGCGACCTCGTGCACAACGAAACCGTCATCGCGGAATTACGCGGGCGCGGCATCCGGTTCGAGCAACAACCGGCAAACGTCGGGACCCAGACGGTCATGATCACGGCTCACGGAGCTTCCGAGCGGGCAAAGAGCCGGACGCGTGAAACCGGCCTGAACATTATCGAAGCCACCTGCCCGCTCGTGCATGTGGCCCACCGTTCGGTCGCCAAACTCGTTCAGCAAGGATTTCACCCGGTTATCATTGGCAAACGCGATCACGTGGAAGTGCGTGGTTTGACCGAAGACCTGGCCGAGTTCGACGTGGTCTTGAACGATGAAGATGTGTTGCAACTCAAGGAACGTGCGCGTTTCGGGATCGCAGCGCAGACCACGCAGCCGATTGACAAGGTGCGCCGTCTGGTCGGCCTGATTCGCCAACGCTTTCCCAATTCCGAAGTCCGATTCGTTGACACAGTTTGCCAGCCGACAAAGCAGCGGCAGAACGCCGCCGTTGAACTCGCGCAGCAATCGGATGTGGTCGTCGTCATCGGCGGGGCGCACAGCAACAACACGCACGAACTGGTCAGGACTTGCAGCAACCACTGTGCGCGCGTCCATCATGTGCAAACAGCGGCGGATTTGCGGGCCGAGTGGTTTGCGGACGCGGAGGTTGTCGGCATCACGGCGGGAACTTCGACGCCGGACGCGGTCATAGAGGAGGTCGAACGACGACTTCGTAGATTCGCTGCCGGCGAGGATTTTTTGCAGCCGCTGCCAGCTCTCGAACACCACATCGCTTAAACCTAACTCAGATTCTAACGAATCAGCCATTGGAGTATATGATGAACGAACTGAACATACCTCGAATACCTTCCTTGTCGGCGTTCCTGAGGCGGTGGGCCACGCTCTTCAAGATGGCAGGCGTGACCATCCTGATCCTGCTGCTGTTGATTCCGCTCGGCATGATTCGCTCTGTGTTGCGGGAACGCCTGGCCAGACGTGACGAAGCCGTGGCTGAGATTACGTCGAGCTGGGGAAGAGAACAAAGCATCATCGGACCCGTCCTCGTCGTGCCGTATCGCTACGTGATCAAGTCCTGGAAAGAACAGCCGGCGGTCGGCGGCAAAATCGAAAGAGTCGAAGTGGGTCAAACCGCCGTGGCCAATGCGTACTTTCTGCCCTCGACGCTGGCGATAAACGGCGACATCAGGCCCAGCCGCCTGCGGCGCGGCATTTACCAGGCCGTCGTGTACACCGGAAAGCTCGCGCTCTCCGGGCAATTCACCAAGCCCGATTTCGCCAGCCTAAGGATCGAGGAGCCAAACGTCCTGTGGGACGAAGCAGTCGTCACCTTCGTCATTCCAGATCTGCGCGGGGTGAAAGAAACGTTACAGTTGCAGTGGGGCACGAATCGTCTCGCCCTCTCACCAGGAAGCAAACTCCCCGGTTTCTCTTCAGGAATGTTTGCAAGAGTGAGCGGCCTGCGGGAAGGCCAGGCGACGAACCCGTGGCAACTGGAGTTGACACTTAACGGCAGCGGCGGAATCACCTTCGCACCAGTCGGCGCTCAGAATGGAGTGAGACTCTCATCGCCCTGGCCCGATCCGAGTTTTCGCGGCGCTTTTCTGCCTGCCGAGCGCAAAGTCACGCGCGACGGGTTCGAAGCCACGTGGCAGGTTTCCCACTACGGACGCGATTATGCCCAACAATGGACCGACTTGGACGCCTCGGCCGGACTGAACCCAACTTCAGCGGCGAGCTCGCTGTTTGGGGCGAACTTTCTCGCGGGCATCGATGCCTACCGAAATGTCGAGCGGGCGATCAAATACGGTGTGCTTTTCCTTGTGCTGGTGTTTGCAGCGTTCTTTTTGTTCGAGGTCTTGTCTTCGCTCCGGATTCATCCGTTTCAATACGCGCTGGTGGGCGCGGCGTTCTGCCTGTTCTATCTCGGGCTGCTGTCGCTGACCGAATTCATCTCCTTTGGCCTTTCCTACCTGACGGCCTCGATGGTGACCACGGTGCTGATCTGGTTTTACAGCGTGAAAATGCTCAAGAGCGGCAAACGGTCGTTTATCATCGTGGGTCTGTTGGCCGCCATCTACGGATTCCTCTACATTGCGCTCCAGCTTCAGGATTACTCGCTCCTGTTTGGCACCGCAGGTTTGTTCACGGTCCTCGCCATCGTTATCTACCTCACCCGAAACATTGATTGGTACGCACGGGACCAGTCCTGACCACCCTGGATTGCCACGAAGAGTCGAACCAAGAGAAAGATTTATGAACTACGCCAAATGGATCAGCCACTTCACGCAAAATAATCAGAACCGGCCCGAGCCGGATTGGGCCGCGTCCGTCAACATTCCGCCAGGCGTGTTGTCGCCGATGCTGCGTTCCATCGAGCAATTCCGCCTGGGCGATGGCGGCGGGCCAGCCTCGCTCATCGCCTACGACGCGGAAGGCTTTCGCAGCAGCACGCCGGAGATGCGCGCGATCGTGGACTCGTGGTTCGCCGAAGAGGCGGAACATGCGCGACTGCTGGGCTGCGCAGTGCGGCGGTTCGGTGGGCGCATCATTACCTCGCACTGGAGTTTCACCGCTTTCTGCCTGTGTCGCCGCGTGCTCGGTGTGAAGTTTGAGTTGCAGGTTCTCACGCTCACCGAACTCGTCAGCACGGCCTACTATCGGATGCTGCGGGCGCATTCGCCGGATGGCCCGCTCGCGGCGATGTGCGAGTTGATTCTGCGCGACGAAGCGGGGCACGTGGCGTTTCAGCGCGACCGCTTGGCGGATTCGGGCTATCCGAAACCAGGACTGCGCGCCGTGTTGTGGCGAACTCAGTTTCTGCTTCTCGGTTACGCCGCCGGGACGATGCTCTGGGTCAATCACGCGCCGTGCCTGAAAGCCATCGGCGGATCGCGCGGCGAATATTACTCGGAGGTCACTCGGCAGTTGACGCGGTTCATTCGCTTGGTGCGTCGTGCGACAAAACCCGCGCGCACCCCGGCGTTGTGGGCAAAGCCGGCCACCGCCTGAGATTTTTCCTGCGAACACTTAACGATAACCACACGAGCAAAAAAGAAAACACACGTGAAGACTACCTGGTTCAAACGATACGGATGGATTCACCTCCCGGTTTCATGGCAAGGCGCGGCCATGCTCTTAATGGCGCTGGCGTTTTGCGCGCAGGTGTTCTGGGCCGTGGACCGGAGATCGCATTCGGTCACGGACACCCTTTACGGAGTCTTTCCATTCTTCGCCTGCTGTTTCCTCTTGCTGGACTGGATTGCTGCCCGGACAACCCATGCAACGAAATAAAGAAGAACAGAAACGTTGGCTGACGGTCGT
>CAZNOE010000188.1:0-4057 GCA_964574525.1 uncultured Bifidobacteriaceae bacterium | reverse complement strand
ATGATTGGCCGCATCGAGCCGTACCAACCGAATCCGCTTCCCATCATCGGTTATCTCGGCCCGGTTGAACTTGCGCGCGAAGCGGCCACTCTGATCATGCTGCTCACCGTGGGCGTGCTTGCTGGCAGAACGTGGCGGAGCCGCCTGGGTTATGCCGCCATCGCGTTCGGCGTGTGGGACATTTTCTATTACGTCTTCCTGAAACTGATGTGCGGCTGGCCCCATTCGTTGTTGGACTGGGACATTTTGTTTTTGCTGCCGCTGCCGTGGTGGGGGCCGGTGCTCGCGCCGATATTGATCGCGACGCTGATGATTTTGTGGGGCACGCTGGCGACCAGGTTCGAGCGTCCGTGCGAGTTCTCGCCCTCGAACTGGAGCGCGTGGGGTCTGAATGCGCTCGGAATGGCGCTCGCGCTTTATGTGTTCATGGCGGATGCGATTCGCGTGGCGGACGGGGGTACGCCTGCATTGCGGACGATGTTGCCGACGCAATTCAACTGGCCGCTCTTTTGCGTCGCACTGGCGTTGATGTCTGCGCCGGTGATTCAACTCGGCCGCGTGAGTTTGAACAACCAATTCCTGAGAATGTCGAATGAACGCTCGGAATGAACTCTGCAAGCGCCAGCGCGGGGAGGTCCGACTTTCGCACTCTCCTGGAAGGTCAGGCCGACAAACTCATGCTGTGGACGCAACCGGGCCACCTTCGCGCGGTCACGATGAACGTGGCCGTCATTCTGTTCGGCGCGGGACTCTACGGCGCGACGATGGGTTGGTGGCGCGATCCGTGGCAGGGATTCTATGTCGCGATCAAATTTCCGCTGGTGATTCTGCTGACAACTCTTGGCAACGCGCTGCTCAACGCCATGCTTGCGCCGTTGCTCGGGCTGAACATCGGGTTCCGCCAATCGTTCTTCGCCATCCTGATGAGTTTCGCGATCACCGCGTCTATCCTCGGCGCGTTCAGTCCACTCATCGCGTTCCTGGTCTGGAATGCTCCACCGATGACACCGGACGTGAAATCCACGCTGACCTATGGCTTCATCAAACTCACGCACGTCGCGGTGATCGCCTTCGCCGGCATCGCGGGTACCGTGCGATTGTTTCAACTGCTCACGCAATTCGGCGGCAGCAAAACTGTCGCGCGGCGCGTGCTGTTCGCCTGGCTGGCGGGGAATCTTTTTCTTGGCAGCCAGCTCACGTGGATTGCGCGGCCGTTCATCGGTGCGCCGCAACTGCCAGTTGTTTTCCTGCGCCACACGGCGTTTCAGGGGAATTTTTACGAGAACGTTTTTCAAACAGTGATGGGGCTGCTTCAATTTGACTGACGGAAACACACAGCCAACACGCACCATGGACAACATCAATCCCACCGGTCCGCTTATCCCTCCGCAGATTCCTCCGCCACCACCGCCGGGTTATCCCACCGGCCGTCCGCTCGGGGAAGTGCGTGATGAACGCGAACCCATTCCGAACGCGGTGGCCGCGGTCGAAGCCATCCTGCGGCAACCGCGCCGCGTGATGTATCAACTTCGCCAACCCGGTTCGGGCGGTCTCGTCGCGGGAATGTTGTTTGTCTCTGTGCTGTGCAGCGTCGTTTACGGCGTGGTGGTCGGCACGTTTTCCGGTGGCGTGCAACTCTGGGCCGCGCCTGTCAAGATTGCAGGCGGACTCTTGATCTCCGCGCTGATCTGTCTGCCGAGCCTTTACATCTTCGCGTGTCTAAGCGGTTCGCAGGCCCGGCTGGCGGAAGTCCTCGGGCTGGTGGCCGGATTGCTGGCGCTCATGACGCTCTTGCTCATCGGTTTCGCGCCCGTGGCGTGGCTGTTCTCACAATCCACCGAATCCGTGGCTTGGATGGGCGCGCTGCACCTGATTTTCTGGGGCATCGCGACGGTGTTTGGACTGCGCTTCCTCAACGTCGGTTTTTCGCACACGCAAGCGCGCTCCAACGCCGGCTTCAACACGTGGGTGGTGATTTTCGTGCTGGTGGTTCTGCAAATGACGACGGCGCTGCGGCCAATCGTGGGGACAGCGGACACATTGTTGCCTGAGGAAAAGAAATTCTTTGTCAGTCATTGGGGCGATTGCATGAAGTTGCCGATGCGCCGGACCCGAGATTGAAACATGTGTTTGCCGCGCTTGGCATCCCTGTTGTGAAAACGCGTTGATGTTTATGAAAATCCTGAAAATTGCTTTCCAGCGGGAAACTGCCGCGCCCGTGCTCGCACTGACGTTCGCCTCCGCCGTGAGCGTGGCGCTGGTCATCGCGCGCGTCGTGTGGACGGGCCAAATCCGTTACGGTTTTCTGATTTGGAACCTTTTTCTCGCGTGGCTGCCGCTGATCTTCGCGTTGCTGGCGCACGAGCACTACCGGAACGGAACGAGAACTAAAGAGAATTCCGGCGAACCCACCCCTGACCCCTCCAAGGAGGGGAACTCGCCGCGTGCGCGCCAAACGTCCATTCCCCTCCTGGGAGAGGTCACGGGTGGGTTTCGCAACCGCAATTGGCGCTTTGCTGGTCTCACTGCGGCCTGGCTGTTGTTCTTTCCCAACGCGCCGTACATCTTCACCGATCTGATCCACCTGACGACGCGCTCTTACGGGCATTTCTGGGTGGACCTGATGCTGATTCTGCTCTGCGCGCTGACGGGGTTGGTCCTGGGCTTCGTGTCGCTCTATCTGATGCAGTCCGTGGTGGCGCGGATGTTCGGGCGTCTGGTGAGCTGGCTTTTCATTGTAGGTGTCGCCGCCTTGAGCAGCTTTGGCGTTTATCTGGGCCGCTTCGTGCGGGTCAACAGTTGGGATCTCTTTGCGCGACCCGGGAAGCTGTACCATGGCATCAACGCGTGGGCGTCTGATCCTTTCGCTCACGCGACGTCCTTCGCCTTTCCGGTGTTGTTCGCCACATTCTTGTTCATCGCTTATGTGATGCTCTACGCGCTCACTCATCTGCCGCGGTCCCATCAACTGGCGACTCCATTCGAGCGCAAGGCGGACGCTTGAACCTGCACGAGCAACTTTGACGGCGAATCAAATGGGGCTGTGTCGTAAGTGGGTTCGCGAAGTGTCCAATCTCGGACGCGAACGGTGAGAACCGGAGGGCCGTTCTCCGGGAACGCCCACTTCTCGTCAACCGGATACGCCAGTGGGCAGCGGTTACGAATAATTTTCTGTTTTTGCCTCACCCTTTGCCGCACAAATTAGCCATGCCAGCGTCCCTGCTCCAGTTGACCGATGTGACCAAAAGCTACGCCGCTTCCGGCGCCACCGCTGGCGTAAACGTGCTATCGGGCGTTTCACTGGAAGTAGTGCGCGGCGAAGCGCTCGCGATCATCGGCCCGTCCGGTTCGGGCAAAAGCACGTTGCTGCAAATCATCGGCACGCTGGACCGGCCTTCGAGCGGTGAGGTATTGCTCGACGGAAAAAATCTCACGACTCTTGACGACCTCCAACTCGCCGCCGTGCGCAACCGGCAGATCGGCTTCGTCTTTCAATCGCACTACCTCCTGCCGCAATGCAGTGTGATCGAGAATGTGCTTTTGCCGACGCTGGCCAACCCCTCACCCGGTCTAAAGACCACCCTCTCCCCATCGGATGGGGAGAGGGCCGGGGTGAGGGGATCGTCATTTGAAACGGCTGACTCGCGCGCCACCCGTCTCCTGAAACGCGTCGGCCTCGGTGAGCGATTGCACCATCGCCCGGGCCAGTTGAGCGGCGGCGAGCGCCAGCGCGTCGCCGTCGTTCGTGCGCTTATCAACCAACCACAACTCCTGCTCGCCGACGAACCAACTGGCTCGCTCGACCACGCCTCCGCCACAGCGCTCGGCCAGTTGCTCGTGGAGTTGAACCGCGAGGAAGGCGTGACGCTCATCATCGTGACGCATGCGCTGGAGTTGGCGAAACAGATGGGGCGTGTGTTGGAACTGCGCGACGGAAACCTTGTTTAGCGATGAAGTTTCGCACGCTTATCCGCCGCAGTTTGCGGTTTCACTGGCGCGCGCATCTGGGCGTGGTGCTCGGCGCGGCAGTGGGCAGCGCGGCGCTCATCGGCGCGCT
>CAZNOE010000187.1:2848-9431 GCA_964574525.1 uncultured Bifidobacteriaceae bacterium | reverse complement strand
CGAACGGCGTGGCGATGACGTGCAAACCTGGCAACCCAAGCATCAAGTTCATCGGCACGGAAGGCTGGGTCGGCAACAGTGGCTGGCGCGGGCCCGTGCAGGCCAGTTCCGAAACAATTCTGGATTCGCAGATCCGCCCAAACGAAATGCATCTCTACACGAATCCGAAGGGCGAGCACGACGATTTCCTCCAATGTGTGAAAAGCCGCAAAGACCCTTACTTTCCCGTGGATATCGGCCACCGCGTTTCCACGATCTGTCACCTGGGGAACATCGCGATCAAGCTTGGCCACAAGCTCAAGTGGAATCCCAAGCGCGAGCAATTCGTTGGCGATGACGAAGCGAACAAAATGCTCGATCGTCCGCGCCGCGACCCGTGGCGGTTGCCGAAGGTTTGAGAGTTCGGAACTAATCCGGTAACCCCGGACGCAACTTCGCATTGCTGTCAAACTGCGCGTGGCCTGCGAATTCCCCTCACCCGTCCTGCGGACACCCTCTCCCCATCGGATGGGGAGAGGGACGGGGTGAGGGGACTGTTTCCCGCGGGATTCGCCTCTTCTTTTTCCCGCACGCTGAGGTAAGATCAAATCGTTCCGCCGCAACGCGGTCAAAAACTCATGCAGTCGTTTCAATTTCATCCCGCGGTCGCGCGGTGGTTCGAGCAGAAGTTCGGAACGCCGACGGAACCGCAATCGCGCGGCTGGCCGGAAATTCAATCCGGCCGGCACGTGTTGATTTCCGCGCCGACCGGCTCGGGCAAAACGCTCGCTGCATTTCTGGCCTCGCTCGACGTTTTGTTTCGTGAAGGCGCGGCGGCCGATTTGCCGGACGAAACGCAAATCGTTTACGTCTCGCCGCTCAAGGCGCTCAGCAACGACATTCGTAAAAACCTGCAAGAACCGCTCGCGGACATTCGCGCGCTCCTCCGAGAAACCGAAGGCCGTGACATTGATGTCCGCGCCGAAGTCCGCACGGGTGATACCACTGCCGCCCAACGACAGGCGCTCGTCAAACGACCGCCGCACATTCTCGTCACGACGCCCGAATCGCTGTATCTGCTGCTCACTTCCGAATCCGGCCGCCGGATGTTGAAGACGGCGCGGACTTTGATTGTTGACGAAATTCACGCCGTCGTGGACGACCGCCCCGGCGCGCATCTGGCGTTGAGTATCGAACGCCTGGCCGCGCTCACGGGCCGCCCACTGCAACGCATCGGTTTGTCCGCCACGCAAAAGCCCATTGAGGAGGTCGCGCGATTTCTGGTCGGCAGCCGCGCCGTGGACGAGCACGGAAATCCCGATTGCGCCATCGTTGATAGCGGCCATATTCGCCAGCTCGACGTGGCGATTGAAATTCCCAAATCGCCGCTCGAAGCGGTGATGTCGAACGAAATCTGGGAGGAAGTTTACCATCGCCTCGCGGAGTTGATTCAGGCGCATCGGACAACCCTGGTCTTCGTGAATACGCGCCGGCTGGCTGAGCGCGTCACTCGTCACCTCAGTGAACTGCTCGGCAGCGATGCCGTCACGTCGCATCACGGAAGTCTCTCGGCCAAGCTGCGCCTCGACGCGGAGGACCGATTGAAGCGCGGCGAGTTGAAAGCGCTTGTGGCCACGGCATCGCTGGAGTTGGGAATTGATATCGGCTCGGTTGATCTCGTCTGTCAACTCAGCACGACGCGTTCGATTGCCACGTTCCTTCAACGCATCGGCCGCGCGGAACACAAACGCGGTGGCCTGCCGAAGGGGAGAATTTTTCCGCTGAGCCGCGATGAATTGGTGGAATGCACCGCCTTGTTGCGTTCCGTCCGTCGCGGAGAACTGGACCGCCTCATCATCCCGGAGAAACCGCTCGATGTGCTCGCGCAGCAGATCGTTGCCGCCGTCGCCTGTGAAGATTGGGAGGAAGCGAAACTCTTCGACCTCGTGCGCGCGGCGTGGCCGTATCGTCGTCTGACGCGGGCCGAGTTCGATCAGGTCGTCGAGATGGTCGCACAGGGTTTCAGCACCAAACGCGGTCGGCGCGCGGCGTTGATTCACCACGACGCCGTCAATCATCGCCTCCGCGCGCGACGCGGCTCGCGGCTGCTCGCGTTGACTTCTGGCGGCGCGATTCCTGACAACGCGGATTACCGCGTCGTGGTCGAGCCGACGGAAACTTTCATCGGCACGATCAACGAGGACTTTGCCGTGGAGAGCATGGCTGGCGACATCTTCCAACTCGGCAATGCGTCCTGGCGCATTCTCCGCATCAACTCCGGCAGCGTTCGCGTCGAGGATGCGAAAGGCCAGCCGCCCGGCATTCCGTTCTGGCTGGGTGAAGCGCCGGCGCGCTCGAATGAACTGTCGCGGGCCGTTTCTGATTTGCGAGTGGAGATCGAGAAGCACTTGGTTGCGGGCGGTGATGTGCGCGGCTGGTTAACCGAAAGTTTGTCAAACGCTCGCCCTCACCCCGGCCCTCTCCCCCAGGAGAGGGTGAATCGCACTCCGTTTGCTGAAGAAGCCAACGCGCGCAGCACGTCGGGAGCCGCACAAACATTGTCCCCTCTCCCCATCGGATGGGGAGAGGGTCAGGGTGAGGGGAAGAAGACTGTGAAGATGCCACTCCCGCCACAAGGCGCCGAACAAATCGCCGATTACTTCTCCGCTGTCTATCACGCGCTCGGCGCAATTCCGTCCCAGCAAACGCTCGTGATGGAGCGGTTCTTCGATGAGTCCGGCGGGATGCAACTCGTAATTCATTCGCCTTTCGGCAACCGCATCAATCGTGCGTGGGGCCTCGCGTTGCGCAAAAGGTTTTGTCGGTCGTTCAATTTCGAGTTGCAGGCGGCGGCGACTGACGATGCCATCGTCATTTCGCTTGGCACGCAACATTCCTTTCCGCTTGAAGAGGTGTTTCGTTATCTGAATTCCAAGACCGTTCGCGACCTCCTCGTGCAGGCTTTGCTCGACGCGCCGATGTTCACGATTCGCTGGCGCTGGAACGCGGCGCGCGCGCTGGCTGTGCCGCGTCAACGTGGCGGACGACGAATGCCGCCGCCGTTGCAGCGGATGGAATCGGAAAATCTCCTGGCTGCCGTGTTTCCCGATCAACTCGCCTGCCTCGAACACATCGTTGGCGACCGCGAAATTCCCGACCATCCTCTGGTGAATCAAACCGTCTCCGACTGCCTGACGGAGGCAATGGACATTGAAGGTTTGGAAGCCCTGTTGCGGAGAATTGAAAACGGTGAAGTTCGCTGCATCGCGCGCGACCTGCCCGAGCCCTCGCCGCTGGCGTCTGAGATTCTCAACGCGCGGCCCTACGCTTTCTTGGACAACGCCCCGCTCGAGGAGCGCCGCACGCAAGCGGTTTACACGCGGCGCGCTTCGGATCGCAGCAACGGCGACGGCCTGGGAATTCTGGACGCGGCTGCGATTGAAAAAGTCCAGGCGGACGCCTGGCCCGACGCGAGCAACGCCGACGAACTTCATGACGCGCTGATGCTGCCCGGAGCGATGACCGAAGAAGAAGTGCGGCGAACGGTGGCGGCACGAACCGGTGCCAACGGGACAACTGCGGAACAGTTCCTGGCAAACCTGGTTTTAGAAAATCGAGCGACACGCTTTTCTCTCCCTGTGAAAGAGGAAATACTTCTTGGTTCGAGCAGCCCCCTCACCCCATCCCTCTCCCCCTTAGAGCGGGAGAGGGTGTCCGAAGGACGGGTGAGGGGGCAGCCGACGAAAGCGTTCTGGGTTGTCGCCGAACGATTGCCCATGCTGCAAACGATTTACGTGGACAGCATACTTGAACCGGCTTTAACCGCGCCCGAATCAATGCGCGCCCAAGTCTGGAAACGTGAAGGTGCGGTCCGGGAATTGATTCGTGGGAGGTTGGAAGTTTCCGGACCGATCACAGCCGAATCACTGGCCGACACGTTAGGGCTTACACGATCCGAGATTGATGTGGCGCTGCTGGCGCTGGAAGCAGAAGGTTTTGTTCTGCGCGGCAAGTTTCATCCGGACGCGACGGAACAGGAATGGTGTGACCGCCGGTTGCTGGCGCGGATTCATCGTCTCACCATTGATCGGTTGCGAGCGGAGATTCAACCGGTCACGGCGCACGAGTTTTATCGCTTCCTGTTCGCCTGGCAGCGCGCGGATTCGGAACATCGAACGCAAGGCCCGGAGGGTCTGGAGACGGTACTGGAGCTTCTTGATGGCTGCGAACTGCCGCTGGCCGCGTGGGAAACGCAAGTACTCGGTGCGCGCGTTGCCGATTACGACCCGCACTGGCTCGACCGCCTTTGCTTCTCAGGTCGAATCGGTTGGGGACGCCTGACCGCGCCGCAAAATTCAGGGGCCCGCGCCTTTGCGCCGTTGCGCACCAGTCCCATCGCTCTTTATCAACGGGAGAATCTCGCGGACTGGCTGCATTTGGCCGAGGCCGCAGCGACGGTCGAGCTTTCGACCGACACGCAGACTGTTTTGGATACATTGGCTCAAGCCGGAGCGTTGTTTTTCACCGAGCTGGTTCGCCGAACCCGTTTGCTGCCGTATCAAGTTGAGCAAGCTCTGTCTGAACTCGCCGCGCTGGGATTTGTCACGGCCGACGGCTTCGATGGCTTGCGCGCGTTGCTCGTGCCGTCTGTTAAGCGCCCCACGTTCGGCAGAAACGAGGGCGTCCGGCGGCGCAAAACGAATCTCGCGAGCATCGAGTTTGCTGGGCGATGGTCCTTGCTGCGGCACGATCTGAGTCAAAACAGTGAAACCCTGCGCGCCGATCCCGCCCGCCCGACGCCGAATGAATCCGTTCGCACCGCCGCCATGGAAAAATTCGCCCGCACCCTGCTCCGTCGTTACGGCGTCGTGTTCCGGCGATTACTTGAACGCGAAGCGTTCCCAATTTCCTGGTATGAGTTGGGCCGGATTTTCCGGCGATGGGAGGCGCGCGGAGAAATCCGCGGCGGCTATTTCGTCGGCGGCGTGAGCGGCGAACAGTTCGCCCTGCCCGAGGCCATCGGCTTGTTGCGTTCGATTCGCAAAGCCCCGCAGAAAGATGAGTTCACCACGCTCAGCGCCGCGGATCCGCTGAATCTTCAAGGCATTCTCACTCCCGGCCCGCGCATCGCTGCACTCACGGGCAATCGCCTTCTGTTTCGCGATGGCCTGCCTATTGCCGCGCTGGAAGGGGGAGAGATTCACCGGTTGGCGGATGACTCGTCAGTGCCCGACTTGCTGATCGAGAAGTCGCTCAAAGTCGGTAAAATGCCAGTTGCGCTACGGCCCTACTATAGTTAGTCGCGGCCGGAACATTTTGAAAAGCAGCGAACTGATCCTGCTTGCGTTTCAATGCCCGGAAATTTGAGAATCGCGGCATGAAAGTTTTCCTCAATCGGCTTGTTTTGCCCACGCTCCTCGCGATCACGGTCTTCACCGCAAGCGCAGCGACCAAAACCGAAAACGTTTTTCTCATCACCACCGACGGCTTGCGCTGGCAGGAAGTGTTCACGGGCGCGGAGGAATTGCTCCTGAACAAAACCAACGGCGGCGTGGCCGATGTCGAGGCCTTGCGCAAGGAGTTTTGGCGGCCGACGCCGGAAGATCGGCGAAAGGCCTTGCTGCCGTTTGTGTGGAGCGAGATCGCGACCAAAGGACAGATTTACGGCAACCGACTCAAGGGCAGCGACGCGCACATCACGAACACGCGAAAGTTTTCCTATCCGGGCTACAACGAATTCCTGACCGGCGCGGCGGACGCCCGCATTGACAGCAACAAGAAGATTCCCAACCAAAACACGAACGTCTTCGAGTGGCTCAACACGCGGCCTCGATTGAAAGGCAAGGTCGCCGCCGTGGTGAACTGGGACGCGATTCCGTGGATTCTTAACACGGAGCGCAGCCAGTTGCCGTCGTGGACCGGTTTTCCGCTACCGCCCCATTCGCCGGCGCTCAAAGTTTCTCCGGACCTGGAGCAACTCATCGCCGACACCACGCCGATTTGGGACAGCATCATTTTGGATTCCTTCACCGCTCGCGCGGCGGTGGACCATGTCAAGCAAACGCAACCGCGCGCGTTTTACGTCGCCTTTGGCGAGACAGACGAGTGGGCTCACGGCGGACGGTACGATCAGGTGCTCGAATCCGCGCACAACGTGGACCGCTTCATCGAGCGTCTCTGGCGCACCGTGCAATCCCTGCCTGCTTATCGGGACAAAACCACGTTCATCATCGCCACGGATCACGGCCGCGGCGACGGCCCGCACGCCTGGCGCGATCATGGTGAGAAGGTCCAGGGCGCGGAAAACATCTGGATTGCGGTCATCGGCCCAGACACACCGCCGCTGGGCGAGCGGACGAATTGCGGGCCCGTTACACAAAGTCAGATTGCTTCCACGGTCTCAGCCGTTTTGGGCGAGGATTTCCATGCCGCGTTTCCACACACCGCTGGGCCGATAGCCGACGCCATCAAATCGGGCGACAAATGATTCTCCTGTGAAATTTTCGCTGAACTGGTTGGCGGCGTTTCTGGCTTTCATCGCCGTAGCGCACGTAGGAAAAGCCGGCGTGACGCTCGCCCGCAACGGCAAGTCCCGAGTCGTGAT
>CAZNOE010000187.1:0-2748 GCA_964574525.1 uncultured Bifidobacteriaceae bacterium | reverse complement strand
CGCGGGACGATCTACGCGGTGAACCGCTTTTTGCAGGAGCAGTGCGGCGTGCGCTGGTGGACGCCGTGGGCCACGAACATTCCGCATCGCGCGACGTTGCGGATCGCGGACTTGAACGTGCGCGGCAAGCCGGCGTTCGAGTTTCGCGCGCCGTTCTGGTTTCAGGGGTTTGACCCGCTGTGGAAAGTCCGCAACGGCGTGAACAGCGAGTGGAACAATATCCCGCCGGATTGGGGCGGCTGTTTGAAATACAAGGGCCATGCTCACACGTTTTATCCGCTCGTGCCGCCGGAGAAATATTTCGCCGCGCATCCCGAGTGGTACAGCCTCATCAAGGGCAAACGCACGCACGAGCGCGCGCAGCTTTGCCTGTCGAACCCGGAGTTGCGCGACTTTGTCGTCGGGCGCGTAAAGGAATGGCTGCGCGAATCGCCGGACGCCTCGATTATTTCCGTGACGCAGAATGATTGGTTCGGCGCGTGCGAGTGCGAGAAGTGCAAGGCGATTGATGACGCGGAGGGCGGCCCGTCGGGCAGCATGATCACGTTCGTCAATTACATCGCCGGGAAGGTCGAGCCGGAGTTTCCGCACGTTGCGGTGGACACGTTCGCTTATCAATACACGCGCAAGCCGCCGAAGACCGTGAAGCCACGGCCAAACGTCATCGTGCGCCTTTGTTCCATCGAGTGCAATTTCCGCGAGCCGCTCGATCATCCGTCGAACGCTGCGTTCCTGGCCGATATCGAAGGCTGGTCGAAAATCTGTTCGCGACTCTACATCTGGGACTACACGACGGATTTCAAAAACTACGTCAACCCGCACCCGAACTGGTTCTCGCTCGGGCCGAACGTGCGCCTGTTCCATAAATACGGTGTGCGCGGCCTCTTCGAGCAGGGCGCGTATCAAGGTTACGGTTCGGAGATGGGTGAGTTGCGCGCGTGGGTGCTGGCGCAACTGCTGTGGAATCCGCAGCAGGATGATCGCGCGCTGATCAAAGAGTTTCTCAAAGGCTACTATGGCAAGGCCGCCGCGAAACCGATTGGCCGCTACCTCGAATTGATGCACGAAGCATCGAAGGACTTTTATCTCGCGTGCTTTCTGCGCAAAGATCCGCCGCATCTTCGTTTCAAACCTCTGGCGGCAGCCGAGCAGCTTTGGCAGGAAGCTGAAAGGGCCGCGCGCAAAAACCCCGGGTTGCTCGCCCGTGTGCGAGTGAGCCATTTGCCGGTGCGTTACGCGTTCCTGTCACGCTGGGGAGCGCTGCGTCGCGAGTGCTGGGAACAGAACGGTGATTGGCCGCTCGCGAAGTCACGTAAAATCATCGCGGATGAATTTCGCCAAACTTGCAATGGCGCTCCAGGAAAACCGTGGACAGAAGTCCGCGTGCTGAACGAGCGCGGTGTCAGCGTTGATGAATTCCTGAAACCATTCGCAGTTGATCCACCTGAAGAAAATATGCAAATGCCGCCCAAGCGGGTGAAGAATCCGTCTCCGCACAAGGAAGTACGACGCGAATAGCTCTGGCGGTTGACGGGGTCGCAAGCGGGTCACATACTCGCAACATGGCCGCAGCGAACTCGATCATCGGCATTGCCCGGCGCGCGTTCACCTTGATCGAGTTGCTCGTGGTTATCGCCATTATCGCCATCCTCGCGGCGATGTTGCTGCCGGCGCTCAGCTACGCAAAGGAGAAAGCCAAACGCGCCGGTTGCCAGAACAGTCTCCGCCAGTTGGGGCTGGCTTTGCAGTTGTACGGTGGGGACAACAACGACCGGCTGCCGCAAGGCCGGCGCGATGACGGCGCCTCCCACACAATCTGGATCAGCACCAACACCTTCAACGCCATCAAGCAATATAGCGCGACGAACATGAGCACTTGTCCCAGCCTCGCGGGCACGTTTCAGTATTACCTGTATCCCTACGGCTGGGTGATCGGTTATAGCTACAATGGCGCGCACAAGAAACCCTGGTCGGGCGAACCAGCGCCGCAGTGGATTTCGCCGCAGAAGTTCACCGAGAATCCAGGTTTGACGCTCGCGGCGGATTTGAACGCCTGGGCCGAGCCCAGCGGCGGCTCCGGCTGGGTGATCGCGCCTCATTGTCGGGGTGGGGCCGCGCAACAGAGCGGCATCCCATTTCTTTGGGTCTCGCAACTGACAAAGCCCAAGGACGTTGGCGCGCAAGGCGGCAACGTGTTGTTGCTCGACGGTTCAGTCCATTGGAAAAATCTCCGCCTGATGACAAATTACTGGGCCTTCCAGTCCGGCATCTATTGGAACATGTGGTGAATTCGCCGCCGCGAAACCGCGACGACGTAAAACAGGTTTCTTGTGCAGCCCCGTGCGATCAAGGCAAGCTTCCCCGCCCGAATGAAAGTCACGCTGAACTGGCTGAAGCAATATGTTGATTTCGATTGGTCGCCGGAAGAACTGGCCGGGCGGCTCACCATGCTTGGACTCGAAGTCGAGGGCGTTCACAAAATCACCGGTGAGTTTGAAGGCATCGTCGTGGCGCAAATCCTCACGCGCGACAAAGTGCCCGGTTCGGACAAGCTTTCGGTCTGCAAAGTGAATGACGGCCACGGCGAACGCACGATCATTTGCGGCGCGCAGAACCACAAGCCCGGCGACAAAGTAGCGCTCATCCTGCCGAGCTTTGCGCTGCCCCTGAAGCCCGGCGAGAAAGAGCCGTTCGTCATCAAGGAACGAAAAGTTTTCGGCATCACGAGCCAGGGCATGATGTGTTCGC
>CAZNOE010000186.1:6986-9437 GCA_964574525.1 uncultured Bifidobacteriaceae bacterium | reverse complement strand
ACGCCTGGGTGGGTTATCTCGGCCGTAATCCGCAGACGAAAACGCCGAACATTGACCGGCTGGCTGCGCGCGGAGTCGCGTTCACGCACAGTTACTGTGCCGCGCCGGTGTGCAATCCCTCGCGCGCCGCGCTCATGTCCGGGCTGCGGCCATTCACCTCGGGCGTTTACGAGAACAACAACGACTGGCGGCGCGTCATCCCGGAAGATTTGCCGCTGACCACGACATTCCGCAAAGTGGGCTACTACGTTTGCGGCGCGGGCAAGATTTATCATGAATCATTCCGGCGGCGGACCGAGTGGGATGATTACCTCGAAAGCGCGGGCAGCGATCCGGAACCGAAAGGTGACAAAGGTGTGGGCGGGATTAAATTCGCTCCGCTGAATTGCAGGGACGAGGATTTGCGCGAGTGGAAAATCGTCAGCTACGGCATTGACCGGCTGCGGGAGAAGCGCGACAAGCCGTTGTTCCTCGCGGTCGGCTTGCACAAACCGCACATGCCATGGAACGTCCCGGGCAAGTACTATGACATGCACCCACTCGACAAAATCGAGCTCCCACCGTATCGCGAGGATGATCTGGCGGACCTGCCCAAGGCCGGTGTGCGCATGGCCAAACCGGAAGGCGACCACGCGGACATTTTGAAATCCGGTCGCTGGAAGGAAGCCATACGGGGTTATCTGGCGGCGATTTCTTATTGCGACGCGATGGTGGGCCGGTTGCTGGATGCGCTGGACAAATCCGCCTACGCGACGAACACGATCATTTGTTTCTGGGGCGATCACGGCTGGCACCTCGGCGAGAAGCATCATTGGCGCAAATTTGCCTTATGGGAAGAAGCGACGCGCGCCCCGCTCATCTGGGTCGCCCCCGGTGTGACGAAGCCTGACTCGCGATGTGATCGCACCGTGGATTTCATGAGCATTTATCCGACGCTTACCGATTTGTGCGGCATCCCGACGCCGAAGCATGTGGAGGGTGAAAGCATTCGCGCGTTGCTTGTTGACCCGAAGGCCGCATGGGACAAGCCAGCCATCACGACTTACAAATTCATGAATCACACCGTGCGCACGGAAGATTGGCGCTACATCCGTTACGCCGATGGTGGTGAGGAACTCTACGACGAAACGAAGGACCCGTACGAATGGACGAACCGCGCGACAGAGCCGGACCTGGCTGCCAGGCGCAAGGAACTCAGCAAATGGCTGCCCACGGAAAACAAGCCGGACATTGGCGACGAGCGCATAGCCGGTGCGGTGAAGAAGGGCGACCAGAAAAAGAAACGCAAGAACCGGGAATAGGTGGTGGGGAGCGCCGGAATTTGTTGCCGAAAGACGATCCCCTCATCCTGCCCTCTCCCCATCGGATGGGGAGAGGGTGGCCGAAGGCCGGGTGAGGGGTTTGGGTATTTCCATCTGGGAATTCGTTTTGGCAAAGAACTCTACGCGCCGTCCATCACCGCCGCGAAACGCAGCCCGCGCGTGCTCACGCGCAATTCCGCGAATTCAAACGTCTCCATCACGGCTTCGTAGATCAGCGTGCCGGTGAGGATCACGTCGGCGCGTTCCTTAGGCAGGCCTTCAATTCCCCGGCGTTCCGCCAGCGGCAGGCTCCACAGCCGCTCCGCCCAGCCGCGAACTTTTTTTAACGAGAGCCGCGCGGCTTCGATTCGCTCGCGGTCGTAGTCATCCATCGCGTTCTCCATCCGTGCGAGCACGGTCGCCGTGCCGCCGGCGCCGACCAGGCGCACATCGTGGTGTTGGGCGTGGATTTTAACTTCACGTTTGAGCGCGGATTCAAGTTCGGCCCGGACTTTGGTGTCGAGAAATTTTCCCAGCCATTCCCGGCAGGCGGCCAGTTCTTCCGGTTTGGGCGTGTCGCTGGGCGGAATCTTTTCCAGCAAACGCACGGCGCCGAGCGGATAGCTCTGGCGAAAATGTTTTTGGTCGCCCTGCCCAAGAATGAACTCCGTGCTGCCGCCGCCCACGTCGAGCAAGAGCAACGGTTCACGCGCGAATTTCGGATTGCTGGTCGCGCCGCGAAACCCCCACTCAGCCTCCTGTTCGCCGGAAATTATCTCGAGCCGCAAGTTCGTGGCTTCGGCGATCTCGGCACTCAAATCACCGGGATTCTTCGCGTCGCGCGCAGCGCTCGTGGCGATGATCCGCACGCTTGTCGCCCCAGCCTTGCGTGCCGTGTTGGCGAACGTCGCCACGGCCCGCGCGGTCTGGGCGATGGGTCCGGGCTGAAGCCGATGCGATTCGTAAAAGCCTTTGCCGAGACGGGTTTGCTTGCTGTCCTCCAGCACCGGCTGCACGTCATGGCCCGCAACGTCGGCGACGAGCAGCTTCACGGAATTTGTCCCGACATCAATGACGGCGCGGCGCGCTTGGGTCATGCGGGGATTAGAACAACGGCCCGTGGTTTTCCCAAGTTAAAACGCGGTGACAT
>CAZNOE010000186.1:0-6886 GCA_964574525.1 uncultured Bifidobacteriaceae bacterium | reverse complement strand
ATGCGGGGATTAGAACAACGGCCCGTGGTTTTCCCAAGTTAAAACGCGGTGACATTCAATTTACGATTTGCGATTTGCGATTTACGATTGCTGCGGAAACGTAGGGAAGCAGTCCAGAAATCGTAAATCATCAATCATCAATCATAAATCCAGCGGAGGTTCGTCACCCATTTGTAACTTTCCGAAGCCGGTTGCCTGGCGCACGATGCGTCCGCTATCCTAGCCAGCACAGTGAAAGCACCGCCATTCAAGCCCCAGCATTTTATCAATCGCGAACTGAGCTGGCTGGAATTCAATCAGCGCGTGCTCGACGAGGCGATGAACCCGGAGAATCCGTTGCTGGAACGCGTGAAGTTCTTCTGCATCGTTACGTCGAACCTCGACGAGTTTTTTGAAGTGCGTGTGGCGGGCATCAAGCAGCAGATGGAGAGCGAAGGGGTCGAACGCAGCGTGGACGGCCTGACGCCCACCGAGACATTTCGCGCCATTGGCCGGCGTGTCCGCCGCATGGTGCGCCACCACGATGATTGCTGGCTAAAGCAGTTGCGGCCCAGCCTGGAGAAAAACGGCTTCCGCTTCCTGCGCGTCGCTCAACTGGACGAAGCCGATCGCCGGTGGATTGAAAAGTATTACGCCTCGGAAGTCCGACCAGTGCTGACCCCGCTGGCGGTTGATCCGGCGCATCCTTTTCCACAATTGCTGAACCGCTCACTCAACCTCGTGGTGAAGGTTGCCACGAAGTCGGGCAAAAAATCCCAGCTCCGCCTTGCGGTGGTGCAGGTGCCACGCGTGCTGCCGCGCCTGGTCCGGCTGCCGCGCGCTGACGGGCGAATGGACTACGTATTCCTGGGCCAGTTGATCGGCCACTTTCTCGGTGATCTTTTTTCCGGAACACGAATCCGCGGCTACTGGCGCTTTCGGGTGACGCGCAACAGCGAGCTTTATATTGACGAAGAGGAGGTGGCCAACCTGCTGGCCGCCGTGGAGAACGAATTGCAGCGCCGCCGCCGGGGTGACGCGGTGCGGCTGGAAGTCGAGCGCGATTGCCCCGAAGAAGTGCGCGCGGACCTGCTGCAACGGCTGCGGCTGAAGGAAGATGATTTGTATGTCGTGGACGGCCCGCTGAATCCGGTGCGTTTGATGGCGTTGTGCGAAGGCGATCACTCGCCGGAACTGCGCTTTCCGCCCTTCATCGCGCCCATTGCCGCCCCGTTGCGCAAAAAGCCGGATTTGTTCGCGGCCGTTCGCCACCGCGACATTTTGCTCCATCATCCCTACGAGAGTTTCGATAGCGTCGTGGGTTTTCTGCAACAAGCCGCGCAAGACCCGAACGTGCTCGCCATCAAACAAACGCTTTATCGCACGGGCGGCGACGCGCGGATCGTCGGCGCGTTGATGGATGCCGTGAAGAACGGCAAGCAGGTCACGGCCGTCGTGGAGTTGCGCGCGCGCTTCGACGAGGCGAACAACATTGAGTGGGCGCGGCAACTGGAGGAGTCCGGTGTCCACGTGGTCTATGGACTGGTCGGCTACAAAATCCACGCCAAGGCGTGTCTCGTCGTGCGACGGGACGCGGACCAAATCCGCCGTTACGTGCATCTGGCTACCGGTAATTACAATCCAGCCACAGCGCGGCTCTACTCGGACGTAGGGCTGTTCACATGCCGGCCGGAATTCGGCGAGGACGTGACGAACCTCTTCAATCTGCTGACGGGCATCTGTCAGTTCCAGCCGATGCAGCGCTTGCTTGTCGCGCCGTTCGATCTGCACGAGCGTTTGCTGGCGTTGATCGAACGCGAGATTAAACACGCGCATGACGGTTTTCCGGCGCGCATCGTGGCCAAGGTCAATTCACTGGTGGACTGCGAAATCATCGAAGGGCTTTGCCGCGCGTCGCAGGGCGGCGTGAAGATTGATCTGATTGTCCGCGGCATTTGCTGTCTGCGGCCCGGAGTGAAAGGCGTCAGTGATAATATCTCGGTGCGCAGCATCGTGGACCGTTTTCTGGAACATAGCCGGATTTATTATTTCGAGAACGCCGCCCAGCCGGAAGTGTTTCTCGGCAGCGCCGACTGGATGCCGCGCAATTTTTTCCGCCGCATCGAAGCCGTCTTTCCGATTGTGGACGGCAACCTCCGCGAGCGGGTCATTGCTGAATTGCTGGCGCTGCCGCTGGCAGACAACCTGCGGGCGCGAATACTGTTGCCGGATGGGAATTATCGCCTTGTCGCGCCAGCGGGTTCGACCCAGGCTCGCCGCAGTCAGTTTGAGTGTATCGCGCTGGCCAGCGGCGGCGGGCAGGACGTTGTAAAATCGCGCCGCACGAAGAGCAAATACCCCAAAGTTACAGTGGCCCGGCGACCATTTTGAAGATCCGTCAATGAAACCGGAATTCCCAGCCGCGCTCGCCACGCATCTGGCCGAAAGCATGCGGGAGATGCGGCGCCGCTACCGCAAACGGCTGGCGCGCTGCCAGAAAAAGTTTTCGGAGGGTGCCGTGCATGACTTGCGGATCGAGACGCGCCGCCTGCTGGCGATGCTCGACTTGCTGGACGCGTTACGCGTGCGCGATTCCTTGAAAAAGACGCGAAAGGAGTTCAAGAAACGCCTCGACGCGTTCGACGAATTGCGCGACACCCACGTGCAGTTGTCGCTGCTCAAGCCGCTCTGCCGCGATTTCCCGGAGGCGCGTGAGTTCGATCTTTTGTTGCTGCGGCGCGAGAAGGAACTCATCGGCCAACTGCATCACGACATCGAAGCCACGAAGCAAGCCCGATTGGAGCGGCGGATCAAGGCCTTGGAAAAGGAACTCCGCAAATCCGCGAAGGCGAAACCGGGAAAAGCGGGTAGCTCGCTGGCCGCTGCCGCGTTGAGTGAGACTTTCGCCCGCGTCGTGTTGTTGCGCCGGCTGGTCCGCCGGAATAACACGAAGACTATTCATCAGACGCGCGTGGCCTTCAAACGGTATCGCTACATGAGCGAGTTGCTCCAGCCCCTGCTGCCGCGTCTCACGAAGAAGCACCTGCGCCGGATGCAGGAGTATCAATCCGTGATGGGTGATATTCAGGACGTGGAAGTATTGCTCACCGGGTTGAAACAAGCTGCCGCGGAGCAGTGCGTGCCAGCCGCCGCGATGCCAAACCTGCGAAGGGAGTTGTTGCGCCGCCGTCACCACCTGATAGAGGTTTTCATGGACGCGGTTGACGACTTGTTTGATTTTAGTCCGGACAGCTTCGCGCGCCGGCCGCGTGAAAAACGCAAACCCCCTCACACATGAAACTCTACGTTCTTCGCCACGGTGAAGCCGCCGAGCAGGGCGATCCGAAATTCGCCAACGACGCCGAGCGTCCGCTCACGGCCAAGGGAATTCAGCGCACCAAACTGCTGGCGTACACGCTGCGCCAGATGGAGACTGGGTTCGACGTGATCTTCTCCAGCCCGCTGGTGCGCGCGCGGGAGACGGCGGAGATTGTGGAGCGCGGGCTGCGCCTGCATGGCCGGCTGGCGTTCACTGACCATCTTGCTCCGTCCGGGGACCTGGAGAAGTTGGTGGAGCAACTCAATGGCCTCCGGCCCGCGCCCGAAAGTCTGTTGCTCGTCGGCCACGAACCATACCTCAGCAGTTTGATTTCCCTGCTCTGCACGGGCGGGCCGAATCTATCGCTGACGTTGAAGAAAGGCGGCCTGTGCCGGATGGACGTGGAGCACCTTCGTTGCGCGCGCTGTGCGAGCCTGGAATGGCTCTTGCCGCCGCGTCTGGTGGGGACGAAACGCCCCAGCCGCCGTTAGCGTACGCGTTCAGGGAGACTCGATTTGGGGTGCCTGCGAGTGCGCCGCCCAGTACGCGGCCAAGGTCTTGATCCGTTCCCGGAATTCCTCCCAGTTCACGGGCTTGATCAGGTAGGAGTTGGCGCCCAGCTGGTAGGCGCGGGTCACTTCCTCCGGAATGTCCGAGGAGGACATTACCACCACCGGGATGAGCCGGTGCGGGTGGGCCGACGGGGAACGCAACCACTCGAGGAACTCGAAACCGTTCACCCGCGGCAGATTCAAATCCAACAAAATCACATCAGGCAACGGATACCGATCACGGTTCGCATACCCGCCCAAGCCCGCCACATAGTCCCGGGCTTCCACGCCGTCGCGGACGACCCGAAGATCGGTTTGAACGCGGATCTTTTCGAATTCGGTCGCCACAAACAGGGCGTAATACGCGTCATCTTCCACCAGCAAAAATGTCTTTGCCTTTGCCATGAATTATTCCCCGGGTCCCAATGTCACTTTTGACTAGGCCGTTGCCCGCCGCGCCAGCACGGCGGCGCCGGTAATGCCCGCGTTGTCGCCGAGCTTCGAGGCTTTGATCTCGATGCCGCTCATCGTGCCGGGCATCACGTGCTCCTTGGCTGTCTTCACGAGCGTGGGCATCATCTCGTCCTGCAGCGCTTCGATGACGCCCCCGCCCACGACGACGACTTCGGGATTGAGGATGTTAATGACGTTGCCCACGCCGATGCCGGCGAACTCCGCCGCTTCCTCGATTACTTTGGCGACGAATTTGTCGCCGCGGCGGATGGCCTTGCGCAGGTCCCCGCTGCGCATGTCCTTGAGGTCCTTGCCGACCAGGTCGGTGAGGACGGTTTCCTGGCCGTCCTTCACGGCGGCTTCGATTTTGCGGAAGATGGCGGTGCGGCTGGCGAGGGCTTCGAGACAGCCGCGATTGCCGCACCCGCACTTCGGGCCGTTGACTTCGATGACCATGTGGCCGATTTCGCCGGCGGTGAGGTTGTGGCCGCAGTATAAATCGCCATTGAGGATCAGCCCGCCGCCAATGCCCGTACCGATGAAGATGCCCACCAGAGACTTTGGCTTTGCTTTGAATTCCTGATCGAACACCCCGAGCGTGCAGACGTTGCAGTCGTTGCCGAGGAACACAGGAACGTCGAGCAGCTTTTCCAATTCCTTCTTCAACGGCACGTCTTTCCACTCTGGCAGATTTGGCGCGAAGATGACACGGCCCGATTCCGTGTCCACCGCACCGGGCGCGCCGACGCCGATGCCGCGGACCTGGGAGAGGCTCAGGTCGCACTCGTCCACGGCTTCCTTGACGCAGCGGGCGATGCGTTCAATGACGGAATCCACGCCGCGACTGGCCTTGGTGCTCAGCTTCGTCGTGCCTTTCAGATCAAATTTGGAATCGAAGACGCCCGTGAGGATTTTTGTCCCGCCGAGGTCCACGCCCAGGAAGAATTCTTTGGTTTGGTTCTCGCCCATAGTGTCAATCCATTTGATCGCCGGTAAGCACCGCGCTGATTTTTTTTCGCAACTCGGCATTGATCTCTTCCACCGGGCGGTAGCCGTCAATGATGTGAAAGCGGTAAATGCGTTGCAGCCGTTTGAACTGCTGGGCCATCAGAGCCTGATACTTGAGAAAGCTGTCGAAGATGTCGCGGGCCAGTCCCAGGTCCATGCCGCTCTCCCAGTAATCGAGCGAGGAGTATTTCGCGAACGCGCGCTGGACAAGTTCTTCGGGCGCGACGTTCAGATAAAAGACCGCGTCGGGCACCAGCGCCATGCCGTAAAGATTCTTCAGCCATTCCTCGTCCATGCCGCGCACAATGTCGCGCGCCATGAGCGTGTAAATGTAGCGGTCGGCCAGGACCATTTGTCCCGCGCGCAAGGCGGGCAGAATGATATTCTCAAGCTGATCGGCGAAATCGGTGGCGTAAAACAGACTGAGCGTCGTATGGCTGAGAATGTTTCCTTCCTGCGCGCGGTCGAGTTCCTCGCTCACGAGCGACGAGCGTTTGAGGCCGACCTGCACCGTCGAGTGGCCGTTGCCTTCCAGCCATTCCACCAGCAGGCGGATTTGGGTGGAACGGCCCGAGCCATCCGCGCCCTCGACCACGATGAGCCGGCCCGCGAGCTTGTCCGCGTCCACGCCCGGAAGAGCGTGGCCGTAAAAGCGGCGCGGGGTCTTGTGCGGGACGATGACGCGCGTGAGGTTGGGACGCTTCGTTGGTCCGGCGGACGAGACGTTTTTCAAAGCGGCGGCTGGTGGGCGAATGCTTCTCATACGCGGACCTTTTCACCGGCGAAGGACGCCAGATTTAATTTTCCGGCGACGAGCGAACGCACGACGTTTTGTTGCGCCTCGATGCTCTGGTTGGCGTCAATGATCATAAACCTGAACTCCGAACTCATCGCGAGGTATTGCTCCAGAATGCGTCCTTGAAAAATGCGGAAGCTTTCATACGGATCGGTGGAGAGCCGCAAGTCCATGCCGGCTTCGAAATATTTCAACTGGGGCCGGCCATCCAGAATGCGGTTCAGCGAAACTTCCAGGTCGGCTTTGAAGAAGAAGGTCAGATCGGGCACAGCGGCGAAGCTATAAATGTCCCGCACCCAGGGCGGCGGACAACCGCGCACGATATCGCGGGCGAACGCGGTGAAAATGTAGCGGTCGCACAACACGAGATAGCCCGCGCGAAGCAACGGCACAAGATGCCGCTCGTAACGATCGGCAAAATCCGTGGCGTGAATGAGGCTGAAGGTGGTGGGTGTCAGCAATTCCTGCTTTTTGCCTTTGCTGGTGGCGGCCTTGACGAGATCCGACGAATTCCATTCGCTGAAAAAAACCTTCAGTCCCTGCACCTCGAGCCAGCGTTTTAGCAGATAAATCTGCGTGGACTTGCCCGAACCATCCAGGCCCTCGACGGCAATGAGGCGGCCCGGATATTTGAGTTCGGCGAAGGTTTTCATTGTTGTGCTGATGCAAGCATATCAGCGCCCGTCGGGAAACTCCAAAGTTGGCGTTACTCCCTCTCCCCCTCTGAGGGGGAGAGGGCCGGGGTGCACCGCCATTGAAAGAAGATGACCATGTGATGTT
>CAZNOE010000185.1:0-9483 GCA_964574525.1 uncultured Bifidobacteriaceae bacterium | reverse complement strand
AAAGTCCGCCTACTGTTTGCAGGTGGCACGTTGGGAGAACCACTGCCAGTCGGCATTGTTTGCGGTTGTGGTTGGAGTGGCGGATGGATAGCCGTAACCAGACCGGATGGGTATCTTAAGAACGGAAGTGACCCATTTGCGAAGTTCGGCGTGACCATCGGCGAAGGAAAAGCCACAATTCCATACGTGGTATGACCCCGGGACATCCGGGAACTGGGCGACATTGCAGTCCACTTGCAGATAGCCGTCATTCATGCTGCACATGTTCTCTTCACAAAAGACAAACGCCGTGCTGGGGCCAGGGCAGTTGAGCATCTCGCTCACTTTTATGTACGCCTTGAAACCCGCATTGTAACTGATCGTGGTGTTGTACGAATACACATTGCCCATCTGACTGTTCATGGAATAAGTCCGGAGACGCTGCCCGTTGGCGGAAGGGATGGTGTCAGCCGGACAACGGTAAACGCCGAGCTGGCCACCCATGAACGGGGCCATGATCGAAGTGGTGTAATAGAAAGTGTTGGTGTTGGCATCGTAACTACCCCAGCCCTCGCTTGCGCCGCTGCACCAGGACTTGGCGTTGAGCGTTGGATCGATGGGAGAATTTCCCGCGCCCAATGGTGCATTGGGGAGCATGTAATCGTTGAAATCGCCCGCGTACATCTGCCACCCGTTTTGCAACTGTTTCAGGTTGCTGACACATTGGACGGCTTGGGCCTTGCCTTTGGCCTTGGCCAGGGCCGGCAGCAGCATGGCGGCCAGAATCGCGATGATGGCGATTACGACGAGCAATTCGATGAGCGTGAAACCGCTGAGAGTGGTCGGATGGCGGGTGACGAGTGACGGGCCAACTTACCACTCGCCACCCCCCACTCGTTTCGTGAAGGCTGATTCATAAGCCAAGCCAGCTATTGTGTGCCGGCCAGGTTATGTATCTCATCGCATCCGCGGATGAAACTGCCGACATACTTCTTCCGCGGAACCCATTCCGCATGGCCATCGCCAAAAACGATATTACCGCCATCGGCGCCGTGATTATCGCCGGGGTCCGGAAAATCCTCGTTCGGACCGCCCGCGCCCGCGTCATCCGCGTCGTAGATGATCCACGCGTTTGAAGCACCCACATGGCCGCCGTTGACGTATTTACCGCCTCCTTGGGGTGTCTTTTTATAGATGTGGCTCTCCACGGATTTCTGTGTTTTGCGGACGTTGGTATTATCATTAATCACGCTGCCATTTTCCCCGCAAAAGAAGCCGGCGACCTCATAACTGCTGCCGCTGGTGCCCAGTCTTCCACTCGTGGAGTTGTTGAGCAGGTCCCTGAAATACCGCGTATTGCCGTGCATCCGGTCCGTGTAAAGTGGCACACCGGTGTTGTTTCGCGGGGATAACGGCCCGGTATCGTTGGGCAACAGGTTCACGATGTTTGTGGAAATATCGTTCCGGGTGGACGGACAGATGAAGCTCTTGACGTTTGAAACATACTGCGGACACAGCCAGTTCAAGTCGTCGTCCGCGTAATCAACCACCCCGCTCAGGGCGTTCTTGCTGTCGTCATCGGCGTACATCTGGCTGCCGATGCCCATTTGTTTCTCGTTATTCAGGCAGGAAATCTTCTGGGCACGCATTTTTGCCTTGCTCAAGGCGGGCAACAGCATCGCCGCCAGAATGGCAATGATGGCGATGACAACCAGCAGTTCGATCAGTGTGAAAGCCAGTCGTTCCGCCCGGCGGCCGGCAGAACGGTTGATTGACAGTTCATTCATGCTACAAGGCACCCTGGCATTTGTGCCTGACAATACGACCGTCCGGCGCGCCGGTCAAAGCCAGAGGCGTCCGTTTTCGGCGGAGGCCTCTGGAGAACCGGGCCGGACCCGGCTTATTGATGACGGATGCGCAAGAAGCGCGCTGTGTTCGTGGCCGGCGTCGTGATCCGATAGCTCGCCGCCGGAACGTTTATCGAGTAGGTCGTCGCCGCATTGGCGTCATCCGCATACGGGCCGCCAACGTTCGCCGCCGTCTGCAATTTGAACGCCGACGCCGGATCGTTTTCGAACCAGGTGAAGTCAATCTGCGCATTGTTGCCGACTATCACTATGTTCGTGATTTGGATGCCGGCTGGCAAACTCACCACGCGCACATTGTCGAAGAACACCAACCCGCCTCCGCCACTACCGACGGAGTCGAAGGCATCGTCGTAGCCAAGCATGATGTTGCCTTTGGTAAAGGCGGTCGTATTGCTGTAAGACAAGATGACCGTGTTGTTGATCTTCAGCGTGATGATCTTGCCGATCTGGCTCAGTTCGACCTGTGCCCAACTGGGCGTGGCCGTGGTCGGTGTGTTGCCGATTGCGCCTGCCCCACTGCCGGCGGTCCACGGCGGTTGGTGGAAAGTTTGCGCGAAAGTGGCAGCGGTGCGCGACACGAGATTCGCAGGGCCGGTAATGCCTGCCACCGTTGCGACGTTACTGCTAAGCAGGCCATAATCGCCGGTCGGTGCGTTGCCGTTGAACGTGCCCAAGGCCGCCCCATCCACCTCCACGAAACACCATAGGCCGTCATAGCTCGGACTGGGAGTGCCGCCAATGCCAGCCGTGCTGTCGCGGAACCAGTTTGTGTGGGTGCCGTCGTGATTGATGCCGAAGATGGAGTATTCCGTCGTGCCCGCGCTGCCATTCTGCATCAAGTACATGTCAAACCGCAGGGCGAAGTTGTTGCTGAAGCTCCGGCCGTTGGGATACACGTTGAGACCCGCCGCGTTGAACAAGCCGCCCTTGTTCACCGTCGTCAGCAACCCGAGCGTGTCACCGCTCGAGTGCGGCGCGGGCGGAACGCCTTGCGCACTGTAATCAAACGCGAATACCGCGGTATAATCCGCAGGATTCAAAGCCACATTAGTGTTCGCATAGTACAACGTCCAGTTCGCCGAACTGTCTGTGGTGAAGTCATCCGAGAACAAAACCGTCTCGGTCGGCACCTCGTCGTCCGTGATCGTGACACTGCCAGTGTTGGTCGCCGCCGTGTATCCACTGCCCGCCGCGATCCCAAGCGTGACGGTTTCGTTGCCCTCCAGCAGCGCGTCATCCAACGGGGCAAGGACGGTGACGCTCACGTTGATCACACCTGGATCAATGGAAACGGGAAGATTGGTCAGGTAATAATCAACGTTGGAAATGGCCGTGCCGCTGGCGACGATGTTGGCAAAATCCACCGTCAGTGTCGCCGCGTTCGTGTCGCCCAGCCGCGTAATCCGGAAAATCGCGTAGTCATACGTCAGACCCTCATACATCAGGCTGGTCGAATTCGCGATCTGCAACTGCGGTGACTCATTGTCCACGATGGCCGCAGTGGCACCGCTGCTGGCCACCGTGTAGTTCGGACTCGGCGTGATGTTAAAGGTGGCGGTTTCAGTGAGTTCAGCGACCGAATCGTCAGTGACAACGAGCGTCACCGGCACGTTGCTCACACCCGCGGGAATTATCACGGCGTTGGCCGTCAGCGTAACTGAGTTCGTTTGCAGGACATAATCCACTTCATTCGACGCGGTGCCGGTCATTTGAAAGCGAACTGTCAGTGGCTGACTCACGTCCAAGGACGATCGCGCGATGGTGAACTCAGCCGCGTTGCTGCCGCTTTCGGAGGCAAAATTATCGGTCGCGGCCACGCTGACATCTACTTGCGGAACGAACAAGCTGAACGTGCCGTCTGAGCCAGTGGTGGCGATGCTGAAGCCGCCGGGTGAATAAATGCGCAGCATTCCTTGGCCCGAACTGACGGTGTACAGATTGCCAACCGCGTCGAACGCCACGTCTCGTCCGATGCTTGTGGTCGGCGTTGTCGGGATGACGATCAGATTGGTGATATTGGGAATGCCGTCCTGAAGCGGAAGGATATTGAGCGAGTTCGTATTGGCCTTCATTCCGGCAAGGAACCGGCCATCGGGAGAAACGTCTATGCCACGCATTTCCGAGAAGAACACATCATTCGCGGACGGATTGCCGGTAAAGTCTCGCCAAGCTTGCAGAGATGTCCAAAGTTGCGTGCTTCCATCGGAGGAAATAACGAAAATGCCGGACGTCGTTGCGTTGTCCGCGCGCCGTTGCGATTTATACCACTTGCCATCCGGGCCGCGCAGCACTTTGGCGACTTGCGAAGCGGAGGTGATGCCGAAACTGAAAAACAATGTCGGGCTCGCGTTATAGGGGATTTCGGCCGAGCCAATGTCATATCGCCAAACGCTGTTGAGCGGCGCCAAATCCTCATCGCCAACGTAAACCGTGAGATCAACTCCCAAAGAACCTTCCACATAAGCGGCGTAAATGCTGCCGTGAATGTTCGTCACTGTCGTCGGACCGCCGATCCCGAATAACACGTTCGTGGCGGCCGAATTCGTCGCGACGTTCGGATCGGTTACGAAAAGGCCTCCATTGCTGGCAGACCAATCGGAGATGTACAGCCTGTCATCAGGACCCACAAAAACACGATACGGACTCTCAGTGCCGGCGGTTCCGTTCAGGTCAAAGAAAAGTCCAGCGGTCCTTGGTGTGTCGCCTTGCCCCACGGCATCCGTCTGGTCTGCGTTCAACAGATAAATCCCCTCGCCGACATTACGTCCCCCGAGATTAAACTGATTCGAGGATACTACTCCAGCCGTGGCGACCGAAGCGTATATGCGGCCAAAATAGGGGCTGTTCGTGTTCTTGTTGATCGCCACGCCGCGTTGATTGGCAAACTTGACGAAGTTGTTCGCATCGTCGCTGATTTGATTGACCACCCCCTGCACGTAGCCCGAGCCGGAGGACTTGGTGACCTGGATTTTGAAGACGCCGGCAACAGTAAGGTTGGTTACGGTCAGCCCTTTGGGCAGAGGACCAAGATCATTGGTCACTGAACCGCCGTTTGAAATGATTTTGACGCTGTCGGCGCTCTCATTCAGGCGAAAAGAGATGGAACTGCCGCTGTTGGTCAAGCTGGTGGCATAGGGCCGCGCCAGGGTGCTGATGGCCAAGGATCCGGCCGCCAACGTCACCGTGAGCCGCAGGATGGTGGGGAAGCATGTGAGGGGGTTCATAGGCTTGTTATTGCTACTGGTTTCGAACTACTACTCAACTCGCCTCGGCACATTCGCACCCATGAAGAGCCACGGTGCCAAAGCTGTGTGGGTATCTTAATTTGGTAAGCCCATAGTCACCGCGGAGCGAGTTGGAATCAACAAAAATAAGGGTTTTGTAAAGGAATCTGCGTGCTTCCGGCATCTTGCCGGAAGATCAATCTAATATTTTGCGTAATCAGTCCTGCTGGCAGAATGCACGGAAGCACGTTGACGCCTGATCTGGAAATATCGCGCGTCAGGACCCAAGCTTGTCTTCGCTTCAAAACGGCATAGACTGGCTGAACGTGAACACAACGAAGCACCGGCGAAACCAATTCTCCGGCAAGTCGCTGAACGGTCAAAGCACATTCTTATTGAGCAACGATGGCCAAATTATCATGAGCCGAACGTGTCGCGGGTTGTTACCTTCCTGTCAGGGAAGATCCAAAACGATGGAGCAGTTCACGCTGAAAGTTGAATGAAGATCGAATTCCGAAAGCTGAAGTTCCTGTCCTGCACGTTCCGTTCGTGGGCGTCGCCGTTTGAGTTGGTCAGCGCCGTGTTGGTGGCATCAACCGCCTTGCGCGGCCGGGCTTTGGGCGCTGAGGCTGGGGCCAATGCCGTCACATTCTCCGAGCATGTCGCGCCGATTATTTTCCAGAACTGTGTTTCGTGCCATCGTCCGGGCGAAATCGGACCGTTTCCGCTGCTGACCTATCAGGACGTTCGGAAGCGGGCCCGACAGATCGCTGAGGTGACGGGCACCCGGTTTATGCCGCCGTGGCATGCCGAGTCGGGACATGTTGAATTTCTCAATCCGCGCGTGCTGTCGGAGGAACAGATCACGACGTTGCGCCGCTGGCATGAGAGCGGAACACCCGAGGGCGATCCAAAAAAGCTGCCGAAGCTGCCCACATTCCCGGATGGGTGGCAGTTGGGCAAACCCGATCTAGTTCTCAAGATGAACCAGCCTTTCAAACTTTACGCTGAAGGCAGGGACATCTACCGCAATTTCGTTTTCCCGCTGAACTTGCCAGAGGACAGATGGGTGCGGGCCATCGAGTTCCGTCCGAGTGCCCGCAGCATCGTCCACCATGCGTTGTTTTACCTTGATGTCTCCGGTGCTGCGCGCGAGGCCGACGAGGCCGATCCTGAGCCCGGCTATCAGGACAAAGGCCGCGCGGCCCGCCAATTCACGCCCGTCGGCGGCTGGGCGGTTGGCTCGAACGTGCGCGTCTTGCCTGAAGGGCTGGCGTATCGTTATCCGCAGAACGCCGACCTCGTCGTGCAAACGCATTTTCATCCCAGCGGAAAGGCCGAGGAGGAAGTGACGACGATCGGCCTGTATTTCACCGGCAAGCCAAAGCAGTCGTTTGTGGGAATCCAGTTGCCGCCGGCGTTTGGCGAAATCAGCGGGATTGATATTCCTGCAGGTGAGACGAACTACATCGTCCGGGACGCAGTCACCGTGCCTGTGGACGTCGAAGCGTTCTCCATCGCCGCCCACGCTCATTATCTCGGCAAGGTGATGACGATGACGGCGACGTTCCCGGACGGGCGCCAACAAATTCTCCTCAAGATTCCCGATTGGGATTTTGCGTGGCAGGAGCAATACACCTTCCAGCAGCGCGTGAAACTTCCGAAAGGCACGCGGGTGGAAACCGAACTGACGTACGACAATTCCGCCAGCAATCCCCATAATCCCACCTCGCCGCCAATGCGCGTCAAATGGGGTCCGATGTCCACGGACGAGATGGGCAGCATCACTCTTCATGTGGTCGCCGTGCACGAGGAAGAGACCGCTGCCCTGCGTGATGCGTTGAAGGAGCACTCTGCCGATCTGGTGATTGACCGCGCGTTGAAGCAGCCGAAACGGTCACCCACGGTGAAAGCCATGCTCGAACGATTCGATAAGAACGGCGACGGCCAGATGGATCCCGAGGAGCGGCCCGAGCTTCGTAACTTCATCAAGACCAGTGGCTGGCTGCCCGGGGGATTGAACAATTCGTTTTGATCCAATCTAATCCCGGGTTCGTTCGACTGCGGGGAAGATCCACCTGCTCGCTCACGGACGGCATCGCATCCCAGGAATTGAAAACGTGCGTGACACCGTGCCGGGGCCAGATAGCCAAAATACTCCTCGCGCAACCAGGGTTTGTTCCGCAGTTCAATGGCGTAACGCCAACCCTTCGGCAGTTTGCCTAGATCCGCTCGAAATACCGCACGCGCTCCCAATCCGTTACTGCGTCGTTAAAAGCCTGAACTTCGCAGCGCGCGGTGTGGACGTAGAAATCAATCACCGCGTCGCCGAGTGCTTGGCGCGCGAAGCGGCTGTCATCGAGCAGGTCCGCGGCGTCGCGCAGTGACTTGGGCAGCGACGGGAGTTTGTCGTCCACGTAAGCATTTCCTTCATACAGTGCGCCGCAATCGAGGTTTTCCTTCACCCCGGCCAGGCCGGCCGCGATCATTGCGGCGAAGGCCAGATACGGATTCGCATCAGCGCCCGGCATGCGGTTTTCCAGCCGGAACGAATTCTCTTCACCCACCACGCGGAAGCCGACGGTGCGATTATCGTAGGCCCAAGCCATTTTGGTCGGCGCCCAGCTCGCCGATTGGTAGCGCTTGTAGGCGTTGATAGTCGGCGCATAAAAGTAACTCAACTGCGGCGAATATTTCATCAAGCCACCGAGGAACTGACGGAAATATTTTGAGCCTTGATGCTTCTTCCCGTCCCAGAAGAGTGCCTTGGATTTCCGCCAGATGCTCAAGTGAATGTGGCAACTGCTGCCCACCTCGGCGGCGTCAATCTTCGACATGAACGTCACCGCCTTGCCGTGCTGGGCCGCGATCTCTTTCGTTCCCTGCTTGAAAACCATGTGCCGGTCCGCCATCGCGAGCGGCCCGGAATAAACAAAATTGACCTCGTGCTGGCCCTTGCCCCATTCGCCCTTCGACGATTCCACGGGCACATCCGCTTCCTCCATCCAATTGCGCAATGGACGGAAGATCGTTTCGTCGCGCGTCGGCTGCATGGTGTGGTAATCAATCCGATAATCGCTCGACGGTGTGAGGCCCGTGTATTTGCCGGCGAACGCGGAGGCGTAGGTGTTGTTGAACAGGAAAAACTCCAGTTCGCTCGCGATGGCACACGTGAGACCCTGGCTGGCGAGTTTCTCCAATTGCCGCTTCAACACCGAGCGCGGCGCTTCCTCGACAAGCTTGCCGCCGTGATGATGCAGATCGCACAAAACCATCGCCGCTCCGGGTTGCCACGGCAACACCCGTAGCGTTCCGAGGTCCGGGCGCAGTTCGAAATCGCCGAAGCCCTTCTCCCAATTGGCCAGCTTGAAACCGCTCAAGGGATCCATCTCCATGTTGAGCGTGAGGAGGTAATTGCAGCCGTGCGTCCCACTCTTTGCCACCGAATCCACAAAATGGTGGGCTGTCAGGCGCTTGCCCACCAAGCGACCGAAGACATCGGGAAAGACAACGAGGACGGTATCAATTTCCTTCTTCGCAACCTTTGCTTTGAGCGATTGAAGATTCATGGCCGGGTTTTTATTCTGCGACGTAAATGTTCTTGAGTTCCGTGTAACCTTCGAGGGCGGCCATTCCGAGATCGCGCCCCAGACCGCTTTGCTTGAAACCGCCGAAGGGTGCCTCCACATGCACGCTCGAGTGGCTGTTAACACTCAACACACCGCTCTCCACCCGCCGCGCGACGCGCAAGGCACGCTTGAGATCGTTCGTCCAGAGCGAGCCGCTCAGGCCATACGGTGAGGCATTCACTTCCGCCAGCATCGCGTTCTCGTCGTCGAACGGGCGTATGCAGACGACCGGACCAAAAACCTCCTCCCGCCAGATGCGATCAGAGGTTTCGCATCCCAGGACGACGGCCGGTTTCAGATAAAATCCTCTCCGCTCCGGGCGGTCGCCGCCGCACAGCACCTTGTGGCGTGGCGTTTTCACTGTTTGCAAGAATTCCTCGACGCTCTCGCGCTGCTGTTTGGAAACGAGCGGTCCGACCTGAGTTTCCGGCTTGATCGGATCGTCCACGACGATCTGGCGGGTCGCTTGCACGAACAATTCAGTGAACTTTTCATAGACCGATCGCTCCACGAACACGCGGCTGCGTGCGCAACAATCCTGGCCCGTATTGGCGAACACGCTCATCGGCGAACTCGCCGCCGCCTTTTCGAGGTCGGCGTCGGCAAAAATGATATTGGGCGATTTGCCGCCCAGTTCGAGCGAGACGCGTTTGATGTCACGCGCGGCCAGTTGCATGATGTGCGAACCGACGGACGTCGAGCCGGTGAAGGAAATTTTTCGAACCAGCGGATGTTTCACAAGCGCGTCACCCATTTCACTGCCTGCGCCCGAAAGCACCTGAA
>CAZNOE010000184.1:0-9506 GCA_964574525.1 uncultured Bifidobacteriaceae bacterium | reverse complement strand
AGTAAATCGCGCCGGGGAAAATTTACAAGCATTCGTTGATGTGGTGTAAACGACCCCCGATGCTCCTTAACTAAAATCGCGACTTGAGCTTTTTCTGTTTTCAGCCGCGTTGAGTTCTGCCAATGCTTCGGGGCGCGCATGAGCAACATCGCTTCCCTTTCAGGTTTCGTCGTGCTGCTGACCGCCGGCGCTGCCTGCGGACAACCCGCGCCGCCCGCTTCGGCCAGCCCGGCGGGGCCGGTTTATCCGCGGGTCAATCTCGCCACGTCGTATGAAGTGGACCCCACCTGGCCGCTGCGCCCGCCCGATATTTACTGGGGAGCGGTGCCCGGCATCGCGGTGGACGCGCAGGACAACGTCTGGATCTACACGCGCACCAATCCGGCCGTGCAGGTGTACGCGCCGGACGGACGGTATCTCTTCGGATGGCGCGACGACCGGACGGGAGCGGGCGCGCACTTCATCCGGATTGATCGCGAAGGCAATGTCTGGATGGCGGATGTCGGGTTGCATGTGGTGCGCAAATTCTCCCGCGATGGCAAACCACTGCTGACGCTCGGCACGGAGGGCGAAGCCGGCGAAGACCCGCGCCACTTCTTCAAACCCGCCGACATCGCCTTCGCTCCGAACGGCGACATCTTCATCGCCGACGGCTATGGGAACAGCCGCGTTGTCCACTTCGACCGTCACGGCAAATTCATCAAGGCTTGGGGACGGCTTGGCACGGCGCCCGGAGAATTCAGCAATCCGCATTCGATCGGCTGCGACTCCAAAGGCCGGCTCTATGTCGCGGACCGCAACAACGTGCGCATCCAGGTCTTCAACCAGAAAGGGCGGTTGCTCGATGTGTGGCAAAACGTGATGGTGCCGTGGGGAATCTGGGTTTCGCCGAAGGATGAAATCTGGGTTTGCGGTTCTTCTCCCATGGCGTGGCGGACGGACCTGACGGATCCGTCCACGACCCTGGGCGGGCCGCCGAAGGACCAGCTCTTCATGAAATTCAACAGCGCCGGGCGGGTGTTGTTGCATTGGACGCTGCCTCTTGGCCAGGACAACCACGAAAAGCCCGGCGAACTCAATTGGGTTCACTGCATCGCGCTCGACTCGAAGGGCAATGTTTATCTCGGGGACATTATGGGAAAGCGCGTGCAAAAATTCGTGCCGCACCGGTAAGCTGCGAAGCAAGATGATGACATTGGAAATCAAATCGAAACGTGGAGCGACGCAGATACAGTCGCCACGTGTCTGGGGGCGGGGTCTCATCCCAATAATGCTGGTAGTCACGGTGGCAAGCCTCACGGATTCTCACGCTGATACTAACGGACAATGGACGATCTGCGGCCACATCCCGCCGGAAAAGTTTGTCATTCAAAGCCATCGGGGCGCGGGCGAACTCGCGCCAGAAAATACGCTCGAAGCCTTTGAACTCGGCTGGAAACTCGGCACGGTGCCCGAATCGGATTTGCGGACGACCACGGATGGCGTGATCGTTGCCTTCCACGACGCGAACTTTAAACGCGTCGTCAAAGGCGCGAGTCCAGAGTTGCAAAAAAAAGGCGTGGTGGATGTGACGTTCGCCGAGTTGTCGAAGCTTGATGTCGGCGCGTGGAAGGGTGAGGGCTTCGCGGGCCGTCGCGTCTCCAAAATGTCGGAAGTGTTCGCCTTGATGCGCGGCAAAGCCGAGCGCCGGCTCTATCTCGACATCAAGAACGTTGACCTTCCGCAACTCGCGGCGCTGGTCCGCGAACAGGCGGTTGGCAGCCAGGTTATTCTCGCCAGCACGATTTACGATGTCATCCGCGAATGGAAACGGCTCGTGCCGGATGGACAAACATTGCATTGGATGGGCGGCACGGAAGCGGACCTGACTAAACGGCTCGCCGCGTTGCGCGCCGAGAGTTTCCGGGACATCACGCAGTTGCAGATGCACGTGCGCCTGAACACGAACAGTGCGAGCGCGGAGCCGTTCACCTTGCCGCGAACCTTTCTGCGCTCGACGGGCGATGAGTTGAGGCAGCATGGCATCTTGTATCAATCGCTCCCGTGGGACGTGGCAGACCCGAAGATTTACCAGCAACTGCTTGATTTCGGCGTCATGTCGTTCGCCACCGATCGTCCCGACGTCGTGCTCAAGGCGGTGCGGGATTATTGCGCGCGAGGCGACCGGAGAAAGTGAACGTGTTTGTACGACTGAAGTTTCCCCTCACCCCGGCCCTCTCCCCTTCCGAAGGGGAGAGGGAGAATCGCTTTCAGTCTGTCTGCGAAGCAAGCGCCGCCAGCACTTTCGCACGGCTCTCTTTGCTGTTCCCTCTCCCCATCCGATGGGGAGAGGGTCAGGGTGAGGGGTTCGTCCGACCGTGCTGACGCGGTTGATTCATGATTCTCACAGGACAAAAGCCTTCCCTTGCCGAAGCCCTGGGTGCCGCGCGCGAAACCCGCGCTCTCGAAATTGGCGAAAACATTCTTGACCAGGTGCCGCGCATCTTTCACGAACAATTCGGTGGGCGCGAAGCGCTGATCGTTTCGGACGCGAACACTTTCCCCATCGCGGGCCAAACGGTCGTGGACGCATTTCGCGCCGCGCAACATCCGGTGCGTGATCCGTTCATCTTCCGCGCGCCGGATTTGTACGCGGAACATCGCTTTGTGGAACAATTGGAAGCGTCGCTCAAGAAACACCATGCGATTCCGGTCGCAGTCGGCGGGGGAACGATCAACGACTTGACCAAGCTCGCGGCCCACCGGACGGATCGGCCGTACCTATGCGTGGCCACTGCCGCTTCGATGGACGGCTACACGGCGTTCGGCGCCTCCATCACCTATCAAGGAGCCAAGCAAACGTTCCAGTGCCCGGCGCCAACCGCGGTCGTTGCGGACCTGAAAGTTATTCGTGCCGCGCCGGGCGACCTGAATTCCTCGGGCTACGCGGATTTGATCGCGAAGGTGACGGCGGGCGCGGATTGGATGGTGGCGGACGCGTTGGGCGTCGAGCCGATTGACGCGCAAGCCTGGGCCATTGGGCAAGGGCGACTGCGCGAGTTGGTGGCCGACCCGGCGGGCGTGTGCGCGCGGGACCCGGCGGCCATCGCCCGGCTCGTCGAAGGTCTGATGCTCAGCGGGTTCGCCATGCAAGCCGCGCAATCGAGCCGCCCCGCGTCCGGCGCGGAACATCAGTTCAGCCATCTCTGGGACATGCAGCATCACACGCATAACGGCGTCGCGCCCTCGCACGGCTTCAAGGTCGGCATCGGCACGCTCGCGGTCACTGCGCTGTACGAACGGCTGCTCGAATTGCCACTGGACCAGCTTGACGTTGACACGCGCGTTGCGGCGTGGCCCGGCACGCCGTATTGGACAGCGAAAGTCCGCGAGCTTTTCAGCGAGGAAGAACTGGTGGGCGTGGCGACGAAAGAAATCCTCGCCAAATCGGACGGCGGGGAAACCTTGCGCCGACAATTGCAGCAACTGCGCGACGCCTGGCCGCAACTTCGTGCCTGCTTGCGCGAGCAACTCATCCCATTCGCGGAACTCCGGCGTATGCTGCAAGCCGCGGGCGCGCCGACCGAGCCCGAACAAATCGGCATTTCCCGCGAACGGTTGCGCGCGAGCTTCTGGCAGGCCTATTGCATCCGGCGTCGCTTTACCGTGCTCGATGTCGCAATTCGCGCCGGAGTTCTCGATGATTGTCTCGCCGAAATCTTCGGACCGCATGGCGCATGGCCATTGGAATCGCACCAAACCGCAGACATCAAACCGTAACTGTGCGATCCAAACCCTCACCCCGGCCCTCTCCCATCCGATGGGAGAGGGAGAATCTGTCGCCGCCGCGTTCGAGAACGAGAGCGCGGGATTTGCCGAACGATCATCAGAAGATCGCGAGACGTCCGAAAGCTGTTCCCTCTCCCATCGGATGGGAGAGGGTCAGGGTGAGGGCTTCGTTTGGCTTTCTCAACGCGGCCAGGACCTGATGGAATCTTCTCCTGCCAGCCCAACGGTTGCGCGCCACTTTCCGCGCTGGCTGAGAATTTTCGAACCGGCGGCGCCCGTCGAGCTGCTGACCGATCGCGTGCAGGTCCAGGCGGGCTTTCGCTCGTGGCAACGGCGGGTCCTGATTTCCTCGATCATCGGCTACGCGACGTTTTACTTCGTGCGCAAGAATCTCGGAGTCGCCATGCCGGTGATGGAGCAACAACTCGGCATCTCGAAATCAGACCTTGGGTTGTTTCTCACGTTGCACGGGTTGCTCTACGGCGTCTCCAAATTCGCCAACGGCTTTCTTGGCGACCGCTGCCACGCGCGCACATTCATGGTCGTTGGACTAATTGCTTCCGCGACGATGAATGTCTTCTTCGGTTTTGGCTCGGCGGTCGCGACGTTCGGCATCGTCTGGATGCTTAACGGCTGGTTTCAAGGAATGGGATTCCCGCCGTGTGCGCGGCTGCTGACGCACTGGTTTCCACCGAAACGGCTCGCGACGAAGATGGCCATTTGGAACACGTCGCATTCCATCGGCGCCGGGCTGGTGGTGGTGCTATGCAGTTATTTGATCACCTATTTTCACGACTGGCGATTGTGTTTCTTCGTGCCGGCGGGAATCGCCTTCATGTGCGCGATTTTTCTGTGGTTCACGCTGCCCGACACGCCGCCTTCGGTCGGCTTGCCGGAGGTCGAAGGAACGCGCGCGCAAACGGCGGAAGAAAAGGCGCAGGATGCCTGGGCGGTGCTCGTGCAACACGTCTTCAGCAATCCGTACATCTGGCTGATCTCCGTCGCCAACTTCTTCGTCTATGTGATTCGCTATGCCGTGCTCGACTGGGGGCCGACGTTGCTCACGCAAGCCAAGCATATCGAACTCACGCACGCCGGGTGGATGGTATTCGCGTTTGAGATCGCCGGACTGATCGGCGCGTTGCTCGGCGGCTGGCTCACGGACCGTTTCTTCGGCGGACGCGGCATTCGCGCCTGCGTCTTTTACATGGCGATGGCGGGTGTTTCGATTCTCCTGTTCTGGAAAGTCAGCGGGCAATCGAAACTGTTGAACACGCTTCTGCTCTGCGCGGCGGGGTTTTTCATTTACGGCCCGCAATGTCTCGTGGGCATCGCCGCCGCGAATCTCGCGACCAAACGCGCCGCGGCCACGAGCGTCGGACTGACCGGTCTGTTCGGCTACGCGAGCACCGTGCTTTCGGGCTGGGGCTTGGGCAAGCTGGTCCAAACGCACGGCTGGGACGCTGGTTTTGCCGGAATGCTCGGCATTGCAGCGGTGGGAACAATCCTGTTCGCCGCGGGCTGGGGCGCGAAGGCGCACGGTTATCGGGATTGACGTTGAACTTGGGAGCGCTGTCATCCGTGCCGGCCCTTTTTTCGCGCACAGTTTCTCGCCGGCAAGGATGCCGCCGCTCCCAGCGAACGGCTCTCAACACATCACCAAGATCGAGACACTTCCGGTCACGGACTTCGCGCGAGTGATGCGCGTGGCAACTGGCAAAGCAATTGCGCTAACTCGGCGCGGTTCAGGCCCAGATTTTGCGGGTTTGGGCGGAGTCGGATCGCGTCGTTATGGTGAGCGGCCCCTGTTTTTTCCGATAGACTCTTCAATCGCCAACAGCTCCTGAGGATTGTTGAACGCCATCAGGTCGCGCGGGTTGGCGATCTCGCAGCCGACGACCCGTACCGCTTTCTTACGAGCAGCCAGCATCTCAAAAACGTCTGTTAGATATTCCTCGCCGTTCGCGCGGATGGACTTGAGCCGGCTCAACACATCGTAGAGCACGGGTGCGCGAAACAGGTAGGTGGAGAGGTTCATCTGATCGGATCGCGCCAGGATTTTGTCGGCCGGATACGACTCGTCACCGATTTTCAAAATTCCGGCCCGCTCGTCGCGAGTGAAAAGCTTTTCAAACTCCGAGCGGCTTAGCAAACCCGCGGTCGCGTCGTTCCGCCACAGTTCGCCGACCAAGGTTCGTGCCGTCTTCTCACGGCATTGTTCCGCGACGGCGCGCTCAACGGTTTCGCGAGACAACCGGTCTTGCGTACGAAAAAGTTCGGCAAGCTTCGCCAGCGCCACCAGCCGCCGCCGCTCGGCCTCTTCGAGGATGCCGACAATGTTTCCGCGCGCGGACTTCAACAGGATTCCCGCGCTGGAATTCGGCGGGCGCCTGGCCGAGGCGATTGTCACCGCCGCGCCGCTTTGTTGGTGAGTGGCGAGCAACCTGTGGAGCGCCCGCGGATCCATCACTTTGTCGCCGGCCACGACCAGCACGTCGCCGTCGAAGCGCATGCGTTCGAGGATTTCGGCGGCCTTGCGGGCGGCGTTGCCCGTGCCGAGCGGCTTTTCCTGAAAGGCATAGACGGTTCCCGGAAAACGCGGATTGACCGTTGCCATCACCCCTTCCGACGTCATGCCTACCACGACGATGTTGAGCATCGCGCCGCACAAATTGTAGGTCTCCAGCGCGCGGATGATCACCGGGACACCGAGGACTTCGAAACAAACCTTGTGTTTGTCGCTGGACCCCATGCGCGTGCCCTTGCCGCCGGCGAGAACGACGGTGACAAACGACCTTTTCATGCGTGGCTTTTCATTTCAGATGCGCGGTCAGGCTAGTGCAGCGCACTGAGCCTTGGCAAGGCGAGTGCGCCGCATTCGCGCAACGAAATCCGCAAATGAGGCTGGCAAATTAGCTGACAATGATTGTGGAATTCTATTTATTCTCCGGCGCAACGATGCCTAACCGCGCCAACCTAGCCACCATCATGACCGACCCGGAGTTCAATCATCATGTGGCGAACTTCGTTACGCCATGCCGCCGCAACGACAAATCGGCCTCATAAGCGCCACCACGCTGGTGGTGGCCAACATGATCGGCTCGGGTGTGTTCACGACCAGCGGCTTTCTGCTCGCCGATCTGCACTCTCCGCTTCGCGTGCTGGCGGCATGGCTCGTGGGGGGTGTGATCGCGATGCTGGGCGCGGTTTGCTACGGCGCCCTCGCGCGGCGATTTCCGGAATCGGGCGGCGAATATATTTTTCTGGCTCGCACCCTGCACCCGGCTGCGGGCTATGTGGCCGGTTGGATTTCGTTGCTGGTTGGTTTTGCCGCCCCACTGGCCGCGATCAGCCTGGCGTTTGGCGAATACTTGAAGACCTGGCTGCCCGGTCTTCCGCCGCGTGTGACCGGCGCGATTCTCCTGCTACTGCTCTCATTCGTGCATGGAATTCACGTTCAGCGCGGCGCGTGGATTCACAACTGCGCGGTGCTGGTGAAATTGTTGCTCATCGCCGCATTGCTGGCATTGGCTGGCGCGCGGCTGGATGTGGCACCGCCGCCAGAGGCGGGGGAATTCTCCATCGCCGCGTTTGCGGTTTCGCTGGTCTGGATTTCTTTCAGCTATGCGGGCTGGAATGCGGCAGCCTATGTCGGTTCGGAAGTCCGCGAGCCGGAGCGCAATCTGCCGCGCGCGATGGTGATGGGCGCGGGACTCGTCACGCTGCTTTATCTCGCGTTGAATGCCGTGTTCGTCTTCAGCGCACCCGTCGAAAAACTGGCGGGCAAACTCGACGTCGCGCGCGTGGCGGCGGAATCGCTCGGCGGCACGGGACTGGCCAACTTCGTTACGGCGCTGATTGCGCTGGCGCTGGCAAATTGCATTTCGGCCATGATCATGGCCGGGCCGCGGATATTCGCGCGCATGGCCGATGACGGTTACCTGCCGCGCTGGCTGCGCTTCCCCCAACAAGGCCCGCCGCGCGCCGCCATTCATTTTCAAACCGCCATCGCGCTGATCTTGCTCTGGTCCGCGACCTTCAAGGAATTGCTCACGTTCATCGGTTTCGCGCTCAGTCTGTGCACGGCGGCGGCCGTGATTGGATTGATCCGCCTGCGGTGGAAGGAAGGGCCGTCGTTGCGTGTGCCGGGTTGGCCGTGGGTGCCGGTGGCTTTTGTCGCCGCCGTTTTGGCGATCACGAGTTTCGTCGCTGTTCGCCAACCGAAAGAGAGCGCAGTCGGCCTGGCGACGGTAGCGGTGGGGCTGGTGGCGTGGCGATTCACCCGTGACGCACGCGGTCAATGAGGATTATGTTTTCGAGCGTGAAACCGTTTGCGCTTTCGAGAGGCTTGGTGTTCGCGGCGTTGATGGGCGCGACGTGGACAGGTCTGGCCGCCGACCGTGATGAGGCGCGCTTCGCCGCGGCGCGCGAACGGATGGTTCGCGATCAACTCGCTGGCCCGGGGCGCGGCATCACCAATGCGCGCGTGCTCGCCGTGATGGGCAGAGTGCCGCGTCATGAATTCGTCCCGGAGGAGTTCCGGTCGCAGGCTTACCACGATGGCCCGCTGCCCATCGGCCACGAGCAAACCATTTCCCAGCCTTATATCGTGGCGTTCATGACCGAGAAGCTGGACCCGACACTGACCGATCGTGTATTGGAAATCGGAACCGGCTCCGGCTATCAGGCTGCCGTGCTTGCCGACCTGGTGAAGGAGGTTTACACGATTGAAATCGTCGAGCCGCTCGCCAAACGCGCCGAAGCCGATTTGAAACGCCTGTCCTACACCAACGTCCATGTGCGCGCCGGCGATGGCTACAAAGGCTGGCCCGAAGCCGCGCCGTTCGACGCCATCATCGTCACCTGCGCACCGGAGAAAGTGCCGCAACCGCTGGTCGAGCAACTCAAAGACGGCGGGCGGATGATTATTCCGGTCGGGTCGGCTGGGAATCAGGAATTGGTGTTGCTCCGCAAACAGGGAGACAAGCTCGAAAAGCGCGGCGTCCTGCCCGTGCGCTTCGTCCCAATGACTGGCGAAGCACAACGCGCTCCTGAAAAGCCCAAGACCGCGCCTGCAAAGACGCCGTGAATCCGCTTGAATGGCTCGCGCGCTCAGCATCGCGAATTAAATCACTGACAAGCGGCGGGAAATTCGATTTATTCCCGCCGCTCTATGCCCAAGCGGACAGACATCCACAGCGTCCTCATCATCGGCGCCGGCCCGATCATCATCGGCCAGGCGTGCGAGTTCGATTACTCCGGCACGCAAGCCTGTAAGGCCCTCAGGGAGGAAGGCTACCGCGTCGTGCTCGTGAACTCCAACCCGGCCACCATCATGACCGACCCGGAGTTCGCCGACCGCACTTATATCGAACCCATCACGCCCGAGTGCGTGGAGAAGATCATTGTGCGCGAAATCGCGGAGATGAAACGCCTCGGCGTGCCTGTAGTGGGACAGGCTTCCAGCCTGTCTCCGGCAGGCAAGATGCCTGCGCCACTAGCGCCCCACAAACTCGTCCTCCTTCCCACGCTCGGCGGCCAGACCGCGCTCAACACCGCGATGAAACTCCACGACAGCGGCGTGCTTGCGAAGCACGGCGTCGAAATGATCGGGGCCAAAGCCGAAGCCATCCAGAAAGGCGAAGACCGCCAGATTTTCAAAGACCTCATGTTGAGCATCGGCCTCGATGTTCCCATTTCCGGCACGGCCCACAACATGGACGAAGCCCGTGCCGTCG
>CAZNOE010000183.1:1891-9508 GCA_964574525.1 uncultured Bifidobacteriaceae bacterium | reverse complement strand
CGATCGGCACCGGGCTTTGGACGGCAAAGGTGCCGTTGCTCTGCGCGAGGATGACTTCCACCGTATTGGAGAACTGATTCGCCACCAAAATGTCGAGCCGCCCGTCGGTGTTGAGGTCGGCCAATTCGAAATCCGTCGGTGATAGACGCGGAATCGTGATTTGCTGGCGCGTCTCGAATTTTCCGTTGGGCAAGCCGTGGCTGACGATTTGTCCGGCGCTGACGGTCGAGACAATGTCCAGCCGGCCATCGCGATCCACGTCTGCGAGCAGCGCGTTTGCGATGTTTGCGGTGAACACCCTGGTCGGCGAGTTGAATCCGCCCGCGCCGTTGTTCAGGAGGATCGCGTGGTAATCAGACCCGAACCCGATGTGGGAAATGACGAGATCGAGATTGGTGTCGCTGTTCAGGTTCACGATGGCAATGCCGCGCGGATTGTCGCCGGTGGCGAATCGCGTTTGCGGTTGGAACGTGCCGTTGCCGTTGCCGAGCAGGATGGAGATGTCGTCGCTGGACTGGTTCGCCGTAATAATGTCGGCAAAACCGTCGCCGTTCACATCGCCCGCGGCGACGCGGATGGGTTGGCTGCCCGTCGCAAAATATTGCGGTGCGCCAAACGTGCCGTCCCCATTCCCCGGCAGCACGGCGACCTGCGATGAGGTCAGCACCACAGCCAGATCGGAATGAGTGTCCGCGCTAAAGTGAGCCAGCGCGACGTCACGCGGCGTGGACGTGAACGTGACCGCCGGACGCGCCTGGAACTTCCCGTCGCCGTTGCCGGAAAGGATCGTCAGGGTGCGCGCGCTTTCGTTGACGGCGATCAAGTCGGCGATGGCATCCCCGTTGAAGTCGCCGGTCGCGACGCGTTGGACTCCGTTGCTGGCCGCGTAGGTCTGGTTGAGGATAAAGCGTCCGTTGCCCTGCCCGAGCAGGACGAGCACGGTCCGATTGGCCGAATCCACCACGGCGATGTCCACGAAGGCGTCGCCGTTGAATCTCGCGAAGAGGATGTCGGCGTAAGAGTTGTTCGTGGCCGGCAACGTCGTGACGATGGGCGGAAGAAACGATTCGTTGGTCTCGCCCAGCACGACTTGCAGACTGTCGCCCGAGAGCGAAACGAAATCCGCGAAGCCGTCGTTGTTCAGGTCCGCAGTCTCCAAATCGCCGCTCGATCCGAGTTGATGCACAAGGGCCGGGTAAAGCTGGCTGGGCGCGCCGGGATTCGGATCCGGCACCGTTGGGTTGGTACCGTCGAGATATTCGCGGAGGTTGGAGCGGCCATCGCCGTCGGCATCCTCCAAAGCGTCCGTGCCGTCCAAAGGGTTGAGGATGCCGGTGTGCTGCAATTCATAGACGTCGTTGATGAGGTCGCCGTCCGTGTCGCGCGGGCTGTTGGTCGGGATGCCGATGACGGAATAGAAGGCTCCGTTCGCGGCGTCCCGCGGTGGATTGGGATCAATCAACGTGCAGTGTTCGCCGGGTGGAGTGGCCCCGGTTCCCAGCAGCACGGCCACGGGTGTGGCCGAACTGCCCAGCCCCAGTTGGCGCAACAGGATGTAGTACATGTCCGCCTCGCAGGTGATGCCAAGAACAAACCCATTCGTGGTCATCTGCGGTTCGTCGATTTGGATGAGCCGGCCGAAATCGGCGTATCGCATCAGAATGCCGTAGTCGGGTGTGTTCGCATCCGGCCCGCTGTTGCGCGCGCGGGTGTCCACCGCCGCCATGGTTTCAACATCATACCCGGTCACATCCATGACCACGTCATAGTCCACCGTGAAGGTTTGGCCATTGGTCATGCCCGTCAGGTTGAGCGTGGTGAGGTATTTGGGAATCGTATAGCTCGCGCCATAGACGTGCCGGGCAATGCAGTCGGGTGTCGGGCAAGGTATCATGACCCCGTTGGTGAAAACGGGCGGAAGGTAGATCTGATACTCATGGATTCTAAATTCGCCGCGCGGGATGCTTCCGTCTTCAGACTGGACGCGGAACGTCGCCGGCGTAAGGCTCTGGCCCTGACCGGTGATGGCGAACACGCCGTCGATTTGCTCCGCGCCATTGACTCTGACGGAGATGATCAGTTCTGCAAGCAACTCCTGGCCTGGAAGCGTGCCGCCATCGTTCAGGTACAGGTACCACGGTCCAATCCCGACTGTAAACGGCACTTGTGGTCCCAGGTTGGTAAACGTCCCCTTGAAGAACGCGCCCATCGTGCCGAGCACCTTCGCGGGCGCATATTGAACAACCCGCGGGTCGCGGCCCGTGCGCAACCAGCCGGCGAAGGAACCACGCTGATCCATGGTACCCGTGACGCCGGCGTATTGATCCAGGAACAGGCTGTCCTCCGTCGCGATCATCACAACGTTGGCGTTGGTGCTGACACCCCCGTCGCCAACCTGGGTGCCGGAGAGGTGGTTCAAGTTGCCTGAAATGAAGAGTTCGGCGGCCGGCAAGTGGCTGGTCGCTCCGAACAAAAGGGTCAGAATCAGCACGCTCAGCCTTGCCATGGCGCCGGCTCGATTCGCTGGTTTGGGATTCAGGGAACGCAATGAGGTCCGTGGATTGGAAGGGGTAAAAGGTTTCATATACTCCCCATGACGCACGTTAACCAGCAGCGTTACACGCGCACTCAAAAATCTTCCGGCGAAGGTTCGATCCGCAGCCTCGACGCGCCCGGGGACCGTCGTTAGGATCGAAAACGTGAAGACGAAGTGTAACGGCAGCCCTACACCTGCGTCAGGTTAAATGGATGCGAACCGCCATCAAGCCGACGAAACGTCCACGAGCGCTTTTCCGCCGACGCTCCTGGCCCGCGTGCGCGACCGTGATGAATTGGCCGCGCGCGAATTGGTGGAGGGGCTTTATCCACTCGTGGCGCAAGTTGTGCGCGCGAATTTACCGCGCCGCGACGAACCCGATGATCTGATGCAGGAGATTTTTTTGAAGATGTTCAGCCGATTGGAACAGTTTCACGGCAACGTGCCCTTCGAGCACTGGGTCGCCCGCATCGCCCTGACGACCTGCCTGGACCAACTACGCCGCCAGCGGGCGCGCCCGGAATTCCGCTGGGCCGACCTGTCCGATGATGAGCGGACGATGCTGGAAACCGTCACCGTCGGCAGCGAACCGGCGGACCTCGACGCACCGCAAGCACTGGCTTTATTCAACCGTTTGCTGGACCAACTGCCGCAAACGGACGCGTGGTTGCTGCGCCAGGTGGAACTCGAACAACAATCGCTCGCGGAAATCTGCGCCGCGACCGGCTGGAACGGCGGGGCGGCGCGGGTCCGGCTGTTTCGCGCGCGGCATCGTTTGCAGACAGTGTTCCGCCAGATGCAGAAAGGCCGGGCATGAGCATGGACAAACAACAACTTCAGAAATTGATCGCCAACGCTCGCAAGGCGTACGCGCCGCAGTCCGCGCCGGTGGCAACAGCGGCCCCGTTCGGCTTTGCGACACGGATCGCCGCGCGCTGGTCGGAGGTGCGCAAACCCCCGGGTCATGGGGATATCTGGGAACGATTCTGCTGGTGGGGCGCGAGCGTGAGCGTTGCTGTCTGCGTCGCGGCATTTGCTTATCAAGCGTTGAGTCCCGAACCCAATGCATTCGACCTGGTCCTGGGAATTCAGGCGAGTGATCCAGAACTGCCGTGACCCGATGAAGCCAGCCCAAGTCATTCGCATCGTTCTGCTCCTCGCGGCCATCTTCGCCGCGGGCGTGGTCACGGGCCGGTTGACGGCACCCAAGCCACCCGCGCTGGTCGTGAGGACCGATGGGCTAGTCGTCACGTCCGATGCTGTCTTGGCACGTCTGAAACGGGAGCTTCATCTGACCGCAGGGCAGGAACGTCAGTTTCGTACGCTGTTGGAAGAACTCGCCCGCGAGATGAGCCCAATCCCACCCGGATCAAACGAGCGATTGATGAAGTTCAGGAGTTACGTCCCGCGAATGGAAACGCTGTTGCGACCGGAGCAACGCGCCGATTTCGATCATTACGTTAGCGACACTGAAGCGCGCTTCAAACGCGCGATCCGCGCACAGACCCCGCAGCGCAATGCGCCGCCCTGATCCGTCTCGGCCCGCGATGGCCGGCGCGCAGACGCCAATGCCGCGCGGTCTAGTAACTTTTAACCCGCAGCCTCCGTCTAAGTCACAACTTATGAAAAAGCTCCTCACGATTCTGATGTCCGTTGCCTTCGTCGCGCTCAATTTGTTCGCAGCCGATAAACCTTCGCGGCCCAACATCGTCTTCCTCTTTGCCGACGACCTCGGCATCGAGGGCATCAACTGTTATGGCTCGGACCGGTTCAAGGACAAGACGCCGAACATTGATGCTCTCGCCAAAACGGGCATTCGGTTCGAGCGCTGTTACTCCGCGCCGTTGTGCGGGCCGTCGCGCTGCCAGATCATGAGCGGGCGCTATGGGTTTCGCACCGGTGGCGTGAACAATCAGGCGGCGCACATTCCATCGTTCAAAGATGAACCGTCGCTGGCGAAGACGCTCAAGCAAGCCGGCTATGCCACAGGCATGGCGGGCAAGTGGCGGCAGATGGGCGATTCGCCGGGCGATTGGGGCTTCGACGAGTTCATCACGGACAACACCGCCGGTGGCTGGTATTGGAAAAGCAATTACACCAAGAACGGCAAGCTCGTGCAGGAGGACAAAGAGGTTTATTGCCCGGATGTTTGCCGCGATTTCGCGACAGACTTTTTCAAGCGGCACAAAGACGAGCCGTTCTATTTTTATTACCCGACGCATCTCGTGCACGGCCCCATTCTGCGCACTCCGGATACAAAGCCCGGCGTAACGGACCGTGAAGCGCTTTACGATGACAACGTTGCCTATCTGGATAAACAGATTGGCCAACTCGTCGCCGAACTCGACAAGTTAAGCCTGCGCGAGAAAACGCTTATCCTCTTCTCGATAGACAACGGAACGGCGCAACGTTCGTTCACCATCGGTGGCCGGCAGATCAACGGTCACAAAGGCACGATGATGGAGGGCGGCGCGCGCGTGCCGCTCATCGCGAATTGGAAAGGTGTAACGCCGGAAGGCAAGGTGCTTAAGGACCTCGTGGACTTCAGCGACTTCTTCCCGACGTTCGCCGAAATCGCCGGGGCGAAGATGCCAGCGGGTGTGAAGTTCGACGGGCACAGCTTCGCGCCGCAATTGCGCGGCGAGAAAGGCCAGCCGCGCGAGTGGATTTACGTGCAACTCGGCCGAAACTGGTACGTGCGCAACGACGGATGGAAGCTGAATCAGAGCGGTGAACTTTTCGACATGAGCGATTCGCCGTTCGTCGAGAAGCTCGTGGCTGCCGACGCGCAAAATGCCGCCGCCAAAGCCGAGCGCCAGAAACTCCAGACCGTCCTTGACCAACTCAATCCCGCCGCCGGCAAAACTGCGCCAGAACCGGACCCAGCCGCAAAGAAGGCGAAGCGGAAAGCGAAACGGGCCGCCGCAAAGCAGTAAGCCGTGGGTGCGCTGATTACTGTGCCCGGACTCGCCAGAAGTTAATCCCGCTGTCAGGTAACGGCAGCGACACAACTTGCGGATCATTCGTCAGCGTGACCGATAGCACTGTCGGCCAGATGGATGATGTGATCGAGCCGGCTTCTTGAATCTCGTGAAGATGACCGACATCACCGAGGATGGTGAGCAGAACGTTGGTCAATCCATGCGTCAATGACAGCAATGGCCGGCGCGGCGGCGCCACCGATGCTGGATCGTCGCTGAAGTCAGGAATGCCGTCGTGGTCGGCGTCGTTGAGGTCGTCAATGGACAAAACCCAACGGTAATAATCGTCCACACCGGGCGTGGTGAAGTCGCCGTCGTTGAATTCCACCGGGCCAAAGTAATTCGTTGAGTTGACCGTGCGCCGCAGAAACTTCGTGGAGACGTACAGGCTCAGCGTTTGCATCGAAGCGTTGGTCAGAGACGCGCTCTGGAGCGTCAGTTGATTGAAACGGTTCGTGGGCGATTTCAGGAATGCGACTGGCCCTTGAAGCGTGTTGCCCGAGTTTGTCTCGGTCAACGAGAGGCTCGCGGCAACGTTGCTCGCGCCCGGCGAGTACGAAAGCGAACCGGCATATTCAATCAATTCGAACGAGTGGACGAACTCCAGTGTCCCGTAGGGACCGCCGGGAATCGAGTAAACACAATATCCTTGAGACGAACCCGCGTCGCGCGACCAGGTGGCGGTGAGGCCTCCACTGCCATAGCCGGTGATATTGTAAGCACCAGGACTTGTGATCGGCACCACCGCCTGCGAAACCTCGAAGAAATCCAGGAAACCATTCCCGTTCGTGTCCCCGGTGTCCGGAATATCCAAAGCGATCCCGCCCGGGAATGTGTCGTCCAGCAATTCGCTGTAAAGATCAACCCAAGCCGAGTTGGAGTAGCCGTTGTTGAAAAAGCCCGGCGCCAACTCGCCATTGATCCCGACTTGAAGCGTGGTCATCTCCAACGTCCAACGAAAGCCAACCGAATCCACGGCGGAGCCGCGCTGGAAACGCAGTGACTCACAGTACATGCGCGCTTGCGCCGTCTGCGCGCCGTGGCCAGACAATGGAAGAGTGATCAAACCCGCCACCAAGCAGATCCCAAGGTTTTTCATAAAGCCGCTCCCGTTCCTGCTGCCGATGACAGCATTTTGGCCGCAGGAGTGTCAATGAGACTTTGACGGAGGGACGGGTAAAACAAGTCCCATTTCTTGCTCAGGATGTGCAAAATAGGTTCGGGACTCACGGCCCCGCCAAACAGTTTTACACCCGCCACGCGCCGGCTATACTATCCGCCTTGTGACACCGGAACAACGAACGCGCGTCATCGTCGGCATGAGCGGAGGAGTGGATTCCTCCGCGACGGCGGCGTTGTTGCTCGAACAGGGCTACGAGGTGGTGGGCATCACGCTCAAGCTCTGGCCGCAGAATTGCGTGTCGCGCGCCGAGGACAAGTGCTGCGGGCCGCAAGCCGTCACCGATGCCCGCGCGGTCTGCCACACGCTCGGCATTCCGTATTACCTCGTTGACGAAGCGGAGCAATTTCAGACCAAGGTCATCCAGTATTTCGCCGACGAATACAAGGCTGGCCGTACGCCGAATCCGTGCGTGATGTGCAACCAGAATTTGAAGTTCGGCCGGCTCATTGACCGCGCGGACCAACTCGGCGCGCAGTTCATCGCCACCGGGCATTTCGCGCGGCTCGAACGGCGCGACGATGGCCGCGTGCTGCTCAAGCGCGGACGCGATGTGCGCAAGGACCAAAGCTATTTTCTCTTCTCGCTGCGGCAGGACCAACTCGCGCGCGCCCTGTTCCCGCTCGGCGAAAAAACCAAGAGCGACACGCGCGAGGTCGCGCGCCACTGCAATCTCAAGACCGCCGACAAGGAAGAGAGCATGGAGATTTGTTTCGTGCCGGACAACAACTACGGCGGCTTTCTCCAGCAGGCGAACCTCGCGCAGAAGCATCGCGGCGACATTGTGGACTTGCACGGCCACGTGCTCGGCCACCACGATGGCATTGAATTCTACACCATCGGCCAGCGCAAAGGTCTGGGCCTTTCGTCGCCGACGCCGCTTTACGTGATCGAGCTGGACGCGGAGAACAACCGCGTCA
>CAZNOE010000183.1:0-1791 GCA_964574525.1 uncultured Bifidobacteriaceae bacterium | reverse complement strand
GGCTGGATTGTTCGATGATCATTGCTCAGCTCTGCATTTTGTTGCAGGATTTCAGTGGCGACAGACGTGTTGTGTGTGAAAGCTCATACAAGCATCCGCAACTTGCCATGAAAACCTCTTATTTCGCCAACCCATCGTCCTCGTCTGCCTCGCTGTTACGCTCGGCTCAATTCCGTCCTCGCGAGATTCTCCAGGCGAATCAAGTGCATTGCCCTGAAATCTTATTCCCATTCGCCGGGAATCGTGGTTGAACAAGGCGATGCGCAGCCCGATTCCAAGTCAGCGCGGGGGTAGCGCCGGACCCGGATTCGGCGTCGGGCGATCCGCCGCGTTGCTTGCGAGCGCGCCGAAACAGGGTCCGGCGCTCCACTATGCGCCGTTTTGTCTGGCAGTGATTCTCTTCCTCGCGATCCGCGCCGGGGCGCAGACACTTCCTCTGCCCACTCGCGCAACAAATGCCCCCACCGGCACAGAGTTCATCAAGCACATCGCGTCACTCGACTTCGCGAATCGCGAGCTGGAGACTCTTTCGCAAGTCAGCGCGGGCAACGTGCCTGATTTTTTTCGGAAGTTCTGTCCGGTGACAGTGACGAACGTCGTCGGGGACAAGACCAATACTGCGACGCTCTTTGCCGCGCCGGATTATCTCGCCGTGGGAACGGACGCGGATTATTTCCTCACACCGATGACCCCGGTAACGGCGCAACGGATTGCCGACCGGCTGGGCTGCACGTTGCCGACGCGCAAGATGGTGAACGACATTTATGTTGCCGCAGCCGTGAAACTCGCGCCCTCGCCCATTCCGCCCAGCCCGGCGATGATCACCGTGCCCGTCTTCGCCCAGCACAACGGGGCGGTACGCACGCAGCGCATCGCTCAACTCGCCGCGCATCCGATCGGCGCGCTCGTCGCCGGAGACAAGAAGGACGTGGTGATCACCGCGAGGCTCGCCAGCGTGACAAACCGGGTTGCCATCTACGGCTGGCATCAAACCAATGGCGCGCCGATTCAGCCGCTCTATCTCGGCCACACGGCAGCGTGGGTGGATTACAGCCACGGCATCCGCCTCGTCCAGCAGAGAATGACAGTGAACGGAGAAATGAAAACGGTCGCTGATATTCTCGCTGATGCAGACCTTGCCGGACTGCTCAGTGACGAAGGCGTCATCAGCGAACCGCGCTATCCAACCAATGCGTTTCCACGGGTGCCTTCGCAGATGAAGGGTGTGTTCGACTCCGCCCGGACTAATCGCCTAAAGCCGATTGGAGTCGCGGCGAAAGCGTCAAACGAACCCCTCACCCTGACCCTCTCCCCATCCGATGGGGAGAGGGAAGCACTTCGCACAGTTGGAGAACAGTCACCGTCCCGTCTTTTGCCCGGTGGACCGCGGAACTTCTCCCTCTCCCCGTCGGACGGGGCGACGGTTGGGGTGAGGGGCGAGTCCAATCAGATCGCGACTTTCTTTACCGAGTTCAAATCCAGCGGGCAGTTTGGCGAGCGCATTTCCAGCTTCACGTTTGCGCCCGAGGTAAAAATCCACGTCAACGTGCCGCCACGCAGCGCCTTCGCATCTGACAAACCCGTGCTTCTGATTTTTTATGCGTTGCCGAACGGCAACACGACTGAGCAGACCGTCGGCCGGAAACTCAAGCCCGGCGATGACTGGCATTTCGACATCCAGCACATCGGCGCGCAGACGCGCTTTCTCCGCAACTTCGTCACCAACCGGACCATCGTCGTCGCGTATCTCGAGGCGGACATGAAAAGCTGGCCGGCATGGCGGAAGAAGAA
>CAZNOE010000182.1:6903-9522 GCA_964574525.1 uncultured Bifidobacteriaceae bacterium | reverse complement strand
CAAAATTGAAATCCCGTTGCGCATGTTGTCGCTGGTGATTGAGACAAGTCAAAGCACGAATGGTCACGCGCCGAAACAACTTCTCGGCTGACTCCTTGCCGGTTGCCAAGTCGCGGAGCTTTGGCTACAAACGCCGCGATGAACGGCCAAGAGCCAATCCTTACCGTCTCATTCTTCCGAACTGAAACCGGTCGTGAACCCGTTCGCGAATGGATCAAATCTCTCCCGCGCGAGCAACGCAAGCCCATCGGCGAAGACATCAAGACTGTGCAATTCGGCTGGCCGCTGGGGATGCCGTTGGTTCGCAAACTCGACAAAGACCTGTGGGAAGTTCGAGTCCGGCTGCCCGACGGCATCGCGCGAGTCCTGTTCGCGACCGGCGAGCAACGGATGATTCTCCTGCACGGCTTCATCAAGAAATCGCAAAAGACGCCGCCACAAGAATTGGCACTGGCGAAAACCCGCCTGCGTCTGCTACAATGACGCCATGAAGAAAGAGCACATCGGTTCAAACTTCGACGACTTCCTCGCGCAGGAAGGCTTGCTCGCGGAGTGCGAAGCCGGCGCGCTCAAACGCGTTGTCACCTGGCAACTCGCACAGGAGATGAAACGCCGCCGGATTTCCCGTTCTACGCTCGCCGGTCGCATGAAGACCCCGCGCACGTCCATTGACCGTCTCTTTGCCGACAACGATTCCTCCGTCTCGCTGCAATTGCTCGAACGCGCCGCCCTCGCTTTGGGCCGCAAGCTCAAGATCGAACTCGCCTGACTCGCTGTCCGGGTTTTGAATCGCGTTCGCTTTGTCGCGCACCGTGCCGCTGTCCAGTTTCGCGCGGTGCGAGAGCCCGTCCGCGTGCCGGAGACCCACGAAGTTTTCCACCTTTCGCCACCGTCCACGCGCGATCTTTCGCACACAGCTCCCTTTTGAATTGTAGGAGACGACGTGAGGAGGGTCTAATTTATCTTGGAAAGAATGAGTCTCCTTACGTCGTCTCCTACATTTCATGGAGCGACAACGGTCAGGCTCGGGAACACTGTTTTGAAATCTGTTTTGTTGCGCGTGAGGATGCCGTCGAACCGTGACGCAAACGCGCCAATCAAAATATCCGCCAGCGGGCGCTTCGGAGCTTTGGTCGTGCGGCGGGCGGCGACGTAGCGATGCCAGGCGCGGTGAGCTTCCTCAGTGTCCGCCTGATTCCAAGCTTCAGGCCACGCTACGCCGAGGTTGAACAGAAATTCGTTTTGAGCGGTTTGATCGCCGTTGAACACCGGCGCAAGCTCGATGTAGGTGGCAGGACAAATGGCGAGGCCATCGGCGCGTTTGTTGTCGAGCAATTTGGCCGACGCCACACCAAACGCCGGATCGGCTTCGGCGATGTCAATCAGCAGGCAGGTATCCACCACCCAGGCCATTACTCACGCTCTCCGGCGCGAAGTTCTTCCATCCAATCGGCGGTGGTGCGAGGGGCAGGTCGAAAGCGACGGGCGAAACCGAGCATGGCCATTGCGCCCGCCGGTGGCCGGGCCGGAACGGCCGCGCGTTCCTGTCCCTGCAACCAGGTCAGCAACCTGCGAGCGTGTTGCTCGTCCAGTTGCTTCACTTTCTCGATGACCATTTCGATTGCACTCATGCAGGGAGTTTAGCACCCGATACGCCCCCGGTGCAACGTCGGATTCCCCATGGTTGCTTGACTCACGCGCGGCTTGCGGAAAAGCTCGGTTCAGGTTTAGAGTATGGCCGATGAAGCTGCGAACCGATCTGGCAATGCGCGTCACTCCGAAAATGGTGGAAGAGGAGGCGCTGGCGAACCAGCATCGTTACAAGGCCGAGCCGCTTTTCTCCAAAACTGGGACTGGCAGTCTATCGTCCGCCTCAACGCGCGACTCTGCAGCGGAGGTCGCGCGAAGCACGGCCAGAATTCAGAAACTCATGCGGGCTGCGAAAGCGAATGGACCAAAGGCCGCGCCGAAGAACGGTCGTTCCTTCAAACATTAGACTGGCTGCGGTCGTTTCATCGCAAAGCTCCGTTCCTTTTCTTCAACGGCAACACCTTCGCCGAAATCGGGCGCACGCTCACGGATGTTTTGTTCGCCGAATTCCCGCGCGGTCGCCGGCGCGAGGCTGCCTCCCTGGCTGCGCATTACATTGCCGGTGTGTTGGATCGTGAATCCGTGATCGCCGGCGTGGAGGCGCTGGCTGAGGCTGCAGACTTCCAACCCGGCGACAGGGTGCGGACGTTGAAAGGTTCGTTGCACGGCGTGGTGCGTAAGATTCTGCCGGATGGCCGCGTCGCTTGGCTACCGGACGGGAATGAAACCGAATTGATGGCGCTGCCGGAGAGTTTGTTGAAGGAGCGATAGAAGTGAGTTGCGGCTCGCGAGTACGCTCGCCCCACCTTCTCACAGCAAGACAACCCGACGTTCTTCCCGGTCTAATTTCTTCCATTCCCCGGCTGGCAAATCGTTCAAGCGTAAGCCGCCGATTCTGACGCGCAACAAGCGCAACGTTGGATGGCCGATGGCGGCGGTCATGCGGCGCACCTGGCGGTTCTTGCCTTCGATCAACTCCAGACCAATCCAGCACGTGGGCACGGTTTTGCGGGAGCGGATGGGCGGATC
>CAZNOE010000182.1:0-6803 GCA_964574525.1 uncultured Bifidobacteriaceae bacterium | reverse complement strand
ACGTTCTTTGGAAAACCAAACTCTGCCAACGTCCGATTCGAAGAGCCGTCGCTCGTGAATCGGGAAAGCACATTGTAGGGTTTGTGGAGGGCGATGAGCATCGCGAGCGAGTTGAATGAGTTGAATGGGTTAAATCGTTAAATCAGTCTGCGGGGTTTCCTCATTTAACTCATTTAACGAGTCACTCATTTAACCACTCATGGCTTCGCCTCGATCCGGAACAGATACGGCGCGCCGTTGGTTCGTGGCGGCACGGTCCAGCTTGTCGTCAGGCCCGTCGCGCGGATCCATTCCGAATACGGCGACCACGTCACGCCGTTGGCGCTGCCAATGACGCGATAAGCATGGCCCGCGCCCGAAGGCCAACTGAACTTCACGGAGTCGTTGACCGGCTGGAACGCCGCTGTGACACGCAATGCGGAGCTTGCATTCGTTGGGTTACTGCCCGCCGAAAACTCGGCGAAGTCGGACATGCCGTCGCCATCTGTGTCGGTCGTGCCCGTGTGGCCCGACGAAACGTTGCCAAAGTACGCCAATTCGTAGGCGTCAGGAATTCCGTTCGCGTTCACGTCAGCGAAGGTGTAGTTGCCGATGAAATTGACCGTGCCGCCGGACGGGAGGTTGTTCGTTTGACCAGCCGGCGCGTTGTAGAACGCCACATCGCCGTATTCGACGATGTATTCTCCCGGCGGCGCATTGCTGATGACGAGCAACGTGCCCTTGCCATTGCCGTATGCCGGCCCGCTCAGCACGAAATTCGCCTGCCAGATGTTGTTGGAGATGATCACCGTGCCGCCCACGACGTTCGACACCGTGACAGATACATCGTCCACCAGCCAGCCTGCGCGCGGCGCGCCGTCGAACGAGAAAAGTTGATAGGCCCAGACAAAATAAACGACTTTGCCGGCGTAGGGGGACAGGTCAATTTGTTCCGGCTCCCAGCCGAAGTTCCCATCGAGGTATTGCTGCAAAGCGGTCGCCGCGCTTCCGCCATCGGTGACGATGTAAAGCGTGCCCGCGTTGAAGATGTCGCCGCCCGTCGGATCAGTGAAATCGTAGCTGTGCCAGAATGTGAGCCTGGCGGAGTTGCCGCCGGTGAGTTGGATGGCCGGACTGACGAGGAACGTTTCGGTGTAATCCAAATAATCGCCGGTAAGGCTGCTGCCCCAGCAATTCGGCGGCGAATGGGCGCTGGTCTCGACCCCGTTGTTCGGCACGCCGAGCGTCCAGGACGATTGCGAGCCGTCGCTGTCGAACACACTCCAGTTCGTCGCGCCGGTGTTGAAGTTGTCCGACCAGGGCGGCACGATGGCGGCGAGTGTGTGGAAGGTGAACGGAATGCCGGCGTTGTCCTTCACGATGGAGTTGCCAGCGGCATCGCGGCTCACGACCTGGTAATAATAAGTCGTGTCCGGCTGCAAACCGGCCAGCGTGATTTCGTGGGACGTATCGAGCAACGGATCAAACGCTGTGCGGCCAAGGAACTGCGATTCACCATATTGAACCAGCGAATCGCACGGCTCGGAAGTGTTCCACGAGATGATCGCTTGTTCGTAATCCACGTCTGCGATCACACCGGTGATGCTGGGCTGAATCGTGTCCACGGTCGCCGAGGCCTGCATGGTCACGCCCGCCGAGGAGTCGGCGTAACTCACCTGGATCACGTCGGCGTTCCTGGCGCGCAACGTACCGGTCGCCGGCGAATTGGTTTGGGGTACAAGTTCAATCGTACCTCGAAACGTGCCGCGGCGCGCGGTTTCCGTCAGCGCGAGCGTCGTCGCGCCTGGTTGCGTCGTGCTGGAGTAGGTAATGTTGAGGCTCCCGCTGCCGGCGAGGTCGGCGTCGTTCACTTCCACCACGACCAACCCGGGGATCGAGTAGGACGATTGGTCGAGGGCGAGCGTCGCGCGGCCATCGAAGCCGGGGACAAGGAATTGCAATATGTTTCGCAGCAGGTGAACGCGGTTGTTCGTCGCGCCCGCGGTGGGCACGGCGTCGAACGGGAACGAGAGGAACACCACACGGCCCGGGCTGTCGAGTCCCGTGCGCGGGTATTTCAATCCGATGACCTCACCAAAGCCGTCGGTGAAGACGGGCGCGGTGACGGTGTCCGGGATGAATGTATCGGAGACGTCAGCCGGAATGCCGAGCAGATTCTTGAAGCCGAACGGGTCGTTGTCTTCGTACGGCGCGTAGTCCAATGCGAGGTCAATGCCACTGCTGATGGGGTCGTTGGCCGCGCCCACCAGGTCCGGCACGTCACCAGGCTCATTGTCCTCGATGAAAGACTGGACGTGCAACAAACCGAGCCGTGCGCTGGGGAAGCCTCCTTCTTCGAGGCGCGTGAGGATTTCCATCGAAGCGGCGAAGAATGAGCCGCCCAGTCGCACGTAATCGGCCAGTGCGTTTTGCTCGTCTGCTGACCACCCGTAGTTCCCGGTAGTGAACGGAAATTCCGGTAGCCGCCAGATCACGGCGCGATACGGCTGCAGGTTTGTCAGCGTCGGCGAACCGCGTGTCTGTTTACTCCAGATGTCGTAACTAATGCCAAGTTGATTGAGCGGATCAGTCCAGCCAGAAAGCGGCGGGATATCGAAAAAATCGTCGTAGTAAGCATCCACGAGCAACACGGCCGAAACAGTGGGCGCAACAAAGCGGAATAGCGCGCCGCCATTGTTGTTCGTCGCGGTGTTGCCGGCTTCATCGGTCGAAACGACGTGGAAGAAATAGGTTTTGTTTGAAAGCAAACCTGTGATGGCTACCGAGTGGTCAGTGGTAAGAGTGGGATCGGCTGCGGTTAACGAAAGCGTCGAGTTCGTGTTATAGCGCACGACCGAGTTCGCCGGCTCGTCCGTTGTCCACGAGATGATTGTGTAGCCGAATTCATTCGTCGTCGTCACGCTCGTCAGCACGGGCGGAACGAGGTCGGCGCGCGCAAAGGCAATTTGGTTCGAACCGGCCGAGGCGTCGAAGTAGCGCACTTCGATGGTGTCGTTGTGAGCGATTTGCAATCTGGCGTCGGTCGTCGCCGATCCGGTGAGGGTCGCGACGCTGCCGGTGAACACGCCACTGCCGCCCGAAGCGTTGAGGACGTAGTTCTCGCCAAGCGTCTCGGTTGTGCTTCGCAGCAACGCCGTTACCGACGGATTGCCCGCTCGATCAGGATCAACCACTGTGAGCTTGATTGTGCCCGGCGCGCGGTAAGCTCCGCGATCGAAGAACATGACGCTCTCGCCGGGCCGCGCCAGAATGCCTGAAGTCACGAGCGCGAAATCCTGGTCCGCCGCGCCCGTATCCGCGCGCGCGTCCTCGACGACGTTGCGCGCGCGCACCCGCAGCGTGTATTCGCCGGGTGGCGGCGATGTGACGAACACGCCTTCGACATTGTTGACGCTGTCGTGGCCCGGTGCGTTCGCGACGGACTCGCCGTTGTTGAACTGATTGCCCCGATAGATGCTGCCGTCGGGCGCAACGACCTCAAGGTCCAGGTCGTTCACCAACGCCGGAATCGCGGCCGGGAAACCGGGAACGTCGGTGTAGGTGAGCGTGACCTTGAGCGCCTCGGCGGGATTCGCGATCAAAATCCTGCGCTCGAAGATTTGGCCGTTCGTCAAGGGCGTGTTCTGCTCCACATAATCAACGGAACGATCCGAATCCATGATTTGGGTCAGGTCCACACGGCCCCAGCCTTCGTCCATATTGGGAGCGGGGCCGGTTTGCGCCGGGTCGCTCATGTCCACGGCAGAGTTGATAAGCGCGGCCTTGACGAGGGCAGGGGAGGGCGTCGCGTTTGTGTGCGTCAAGCGATAATACTGCACGAACACCGCTGCTGCGCCCGAAACATGCGGTCCGGCCTGGCTCGTGCCGCCTTGATATTGGTAACGCTCCGAAATCGCAGCCCACGCATATTGGTCAGACGCCGATTCGGATTGCAGTGACGCGATCCACGTACCGGGCGCGACGACGTCCGGCTTGATCCGGCCATCCTCGCACGGGCCACGACTGGAAAAGTCCGCCATCGCGTCTATCCCGTCGGCGTAGATGAGCAGGTCGGGCCGGTCGTTGTCCGAGGCGCCGGTGGCAATAACATTTTTCGCGACGGCGGGGCTGCCGATGGTTTGCTGGCTCGGGCCGGCGTTGCCAGCGGAGAATTCCAGAATGTATGGCTGGTCGCCGAGTGTGAGTCCGTCCGCATCGCGCACCAGTTCGTCGAATTCCATCGCACTGATATCGTAGCGGCCCTGCGTGTCGTCGCCCCAACTGTTTGAACCGATGTCTGCGCCGGCGCGTTTGGCGTCGCGGGTTAGCTTCTCGAAACTCGCAGGCGGCGCATAATTTCCTACGTCATCGAAAATCCGTTGTGCGATGATGCTGGCGCCGGGCGCGACGCCGAGACCCCAAAGATTGCCGTTGTCGTCCACCTCGCCGGTCGCACCGTTTCCCGCGATGATGCCTGAGAGATGCGTTCCGTGACTGTGCTCGTCCGCCGCGTCGCTCAACTGGCCGGGAGTGCCGTAGAAAAAAAATGTTGGCGTGCGGCCGAGCAAGTCCGGATGCATCGTTTGTGCGTCGCCGTTGTTCAAACCGCTGTCGGCCACAGCCACTGCAACGCCACTGCCATCATAACCGAGCGCCTGCGTATCGAGCAGGTTCGGACCGCCGTCGCCAGCGACGATCTTCGACGCGACTTCGTCGAACATTTTCATGTCGGGCGCTGGTTCGATCCACAGCACGGCATCGGAACGCGCGAGCGCATCAAGTTGCGCCGGATTGAGCCGCCCACGAATCACGCGACCAGACCGGAGTTTGGATTCCTGGCGGACTTGGTCGAAGTGAGATTTGGTTTGCGCAGCGTCCGCATCGTCGGCACGCGGCGAGAGCAGAACGGCTACTTGCAGCGATTCTCCAGTCGTTCGAGCTGCCTGGAGTCGCCGGTGAACCTTGTGCTCGGCGCGATACTCGCCGACAAATTGCACGAAACCCAGTGCCCGCACATCACCGGCGCGGACGTTTCCGAAGCGGGCCACAAACGCGTCGTCCGGCACGTAACGGAGTAACTCCACGCCCGTCAAGCGGAGCTGTTGCCGCCATTCCGGTCGGAGCGGTTCGCGGAATTGAACGACGAACAAACCGGAAGCGGGCGGGGAGTTTTGTCCCTGATTCTGCGCTTCGGCCTTGAAAACCTGGGTCTGATTGTGCAGCCGGATGGGTTTGTTCGGTGCTCCTATCGTTGCGACCGTGGAAAGCAAGCAGGCCAGGACAAGGCTGCCGGCACGTCGTACGAATGACCAAGACTTCACTGCCGAACAGTAGTCGAGATGAAGCGCGAAAACAAGTTTCCGTGTTGTCGCAGGGTGGCAACCGGCGAAACTCGCGTGGATTGTTGAAGAATTCTTCGCAGCGACGATTAGGCAGGGCTTTACCTGAAAAAAGGTAATGGTGAAAGTTCTTCACCATCGCCTGAAAAAAATCCTTGTGAAACTTTTCACGTCCCGGCATTGTCTCCGGGCTTCCGATGGTTCGTCGGTTCAAAAAACGGCGGACAAAATGTCCCGGTCGCAATCCAAAGCGAAACTCTTGAAGAAGATTTGTCTAGTCGCAGTGCTGTTCGTGGGTCTGGTGGCGTTTCTCAACGCTGCTGAGCTGGGTCATGAAGTGGCCGGGAGTCCTGCAGCCGCCGAAGCCCAAGCTGAGCCTCGCGGATTGCCTCCTGCCGCCGCGCCGCTGTTCAACATAGGACCGCTGCCGGTGACCAACTCCATGCTCGTCACGTGGATCGTTGCTGTTGGTCTCATCATTTTCGCACAGATGGCGATGCGTAATGTGCAGGCGGTCCCCAGCGGCGCGCAGAATTTCTGGGAATGGATGGTCGAATCGCTCTACGAATTCCTGGAAGGCATCGTCGGTCCCGAACTCGTGAAGAAGACGTTTTGGTTTTTCACGACGATTTTCGTTTTCATCCTGTTCACGAATTGGTTTGGCCTGATTCCCGGCGTCGGCACCATCGGGTGGGGCGTGCCGGATGCCGAAGGGCACCTCCATCACATCAGCCGTCCGCTGCTGCGCGGCGGCAATGCCGACTTGAACATGACCTTCGCGATGGCGGCTATTTTCATGGTGCTTTGGCTGGTCTGGGCGTTGCGCTCGAACGGCATCTGGGGTTTCGCGCTGCACATTTTCGGACCGAAAGGCGAGAGTGCCGGCTTCATCAAGTACATGATGATCGTGATTTTCTTCGCCGTTGGTTTTCTGGAAATCATTTCCATCGCGTTTCGGCCGATCTCGCTGAGCTTCCGTCTTTACGGAAACGTTTTTGCCGGGGAGAATCTGCTCGAAGCCATGTCGAACGCCGTTCAGCATCCCGCGTGGGCCAAGGCTGTCTTCAGTGTGCTGCTGCCGGTGCCGTTTTACTTTTTGGAGATTCTCGTCGGCCTCGTTCAGGCCTTTGTGTTCATGTTGTTGACGACGGTGTTCACAGCATTGATTTGCACGCACGACGAGGAGCACGCGAAGGAACATCACTGATTTGAAATTTCAACGGCTTGACCGTGGTCCACTGCGGGAGCCGTTGGGAATAACGAAAGGCGAAACATGACAACAATAACACCTATGTTGGCGGAGATCACCGGCAGCATTCACGTCGGCCTGTGCGGTCTCGGCTCGGCCATCGGCGTGGGCCTGGTCGGCATGAAGGCTTCCGAAGCGGTCGGGCGCAATCCCGGCGCGTTCGGCAAGGTCATCACGCTGGCAGTGCTCGGCATGGCGTTGGCGGAAGCCATCGTCTTCTACGCGCTGTTCATGGT